>DASROV010000436.1:0-7745 GCA_035646755.1 Trueperaceae bacterium
GTTGTAGAACACGTGAGCGAGCAGGATCACGGCAAGCGTGTTGCGCAGGTCGACGCCAAGCACCCCGTTGGGCCCGACCAGGGCGAGGAAACCCATGCCGGCGACCACCGTCGGCATCACGAACGGCACGGTGAACGCCGCGGTGAGCGCGCGGCGACCGAGGAAGCGGTAACGGGCGAGCAGCACCGCCGCTGGCAGGCCGATGAGCACGGTGAGCAGGGTCGACAACAGGGCCTGGCCGGCAGTGAAAGCGATGCGCCCGAGGTAGTAGCGGTCGGTAAGCAGCGCCAGGGGGCTGCTTGAACCGATGGCCTCAGACTCGCCGGCCGCGAAACTGCGCACCAGGATCACCGCAAGCGGCACCAGCACCATGGCGGCAAGCACGGCGCTGGAGAACAGCCCCGCCGCGGTACTGAGCCATGAGCGCCGCACGCTAGCGCGCAGCGCGGCGCGGGTTCATCATTCGATCAGGTGGCGATGGCGCGGAAGCACGACGTCAGCCTCCGCGGGGTGCTCGCGCAGGTACGTGACCACGAAGGGGCAGACCGGCTTGACGTTGGCGCCCAGGTCACGGACATGCTTGAGGGCGCCGCGCACCAGTGCGGAGCCGATCCCTTGGCCGCGGAAGCTCGCGGGCACCTCGGTGTGAACCAGGCTCCAGATGTTGGTGCCGGGGACCACGTCGATGTACGCGACATCGGGCGAGCCGGCGACGTGCGCCTCGAAACGTCGCGCGGGCTCGTTGAAACTCACGTCGACGCCGCTGTCTTCAGTTTCTTGCATGGCATTCACTCTACACAGCCGCGGCGCGGCAGCCCCGCACAAGCGTATTGACTTTCCGCCATACGCTCCGCTAGAGTCAGCGAGCTTATGGCAGATCACCGTTACATTCCCCTCGCGAACGGTCTCGTCAACTACGGTGGCGACGCCCCGATGGGAGAGGTCTGCCTAGACGTCGGATAGTCGAAAAGCTTCTCGAGCACGACGCGACCGTGGGCAGCCATCCCGAGCAGCCCACGGTTTTTTCGTGGCTCTAGACAGCGAACTCTCGAACCAGGCGCAAACGAGGCAGTAGCACCAGCCAAGACCCAAAGCGAGGCGACATGACGACGCAAGCAGCGAACCCTTCAACTAGCCAAGGCACAAGTCGCCACGGACCCACGATGACCGGCCTGCTGGGCCGCTACCTGCTGCCGCAACGCGGGCTCGCGGGGCTCATGGCTGTCCTCCTCGTGGCGGCGGTCGGCCTCCAGCTGCTGGTGCCGCAGCTCCTGCGCCGCTTCATCGACGGCGCGCTTGGCGGCGTCGACCCCTCACGGCTGACGACGCTCGCCATCCTCTTCCTTATCGCGGCTGTCATCACTCAGGTCTTGAACGCCGCCGCGACGTACGTGGCCGCGGCCGTCGGCTGGACCTCGACGAACCTGCTAAGGCGGGACCTCACCGAGCACACCCTCGACCTCGACATGAGCTTCCACAACGCGCGCACCGCGGGCGAGATGATCGAACGCATCGACGGTGACATCACCAGCCTGTCGAACTTCCTCTCGCAGTTCTCGGTGAGGGTCTTCGGCGGCCTGCTGCTGCTCGTCGGCATCCTCGTCGCGCTGTGGCTCGAGAACTCGCTTATGGGCACGGCCCTCAGCGCCTTCGTGGTGTTGGAGCTGGTCACCTTGACGCTCACCCGCCGTGTCGGGGTACCGGCCACCAGGCTCGAGCGCGAGGCCAACGCGCGCGAGTTCGGTTTCATCGAAGAGCGGCTGCAAGGGCTCGACGACCTGCGCGCCAACGGCGCCGGGGAGTACAGCTTGCACCGCTTCGAAGGTGTGATGCGGGGCGTCTACCACGACACGCGGCGGGCCTGGATGCTGCGTTCGGTGGTCTGGCTCTCGAGCTACGGCCTGTTCGTCATCGGCCTCGCCGTGACCATCGGCGCCTCCATCTACCTCGTGCGCTCGGGCGAGTTGACCATCGGCGCGGCCTACATGGTCTTCCAGTACCTGTTCATGCTGCAGAACCCGATCGAGCAGATAACCCAGCAACTGCAGGAGCTGCAGAAGGCCGCCGCCGGGGCGTCGCGGGTGTCCGAACTGCTCGCGATTCACACGGCGCTGCCACCAGGTCGGGGCGAACCGCTGCCGGTCGGCCCTCTTTCGGTGAGCTTCGAGGACGTCACCTTCCACTACCTCGACGCCAACGAAGACCAGCTCACCCTTCGCGGCGTGTCGCTCGACCTCGCCGCGGGGCGCCGGCTCGGCCTGCTCGGCCGCACCGGCTCGGGCAAGACCACGCTCACGCGGCTAGTCTTCCGCCTCTACGACCCCACCAGCGGCAGCGTGAAGCTCGGCGGCGTCGACGCGGCGACGGCCGACCTCGACACCTTGCGCAGCCGCGTCGGCCTGGTGACGCAGGACGTCCAGCTGTTCCGCGGCACGTTGCGCGACAACCTCACGTTCTTCGATTCCAATGTCGACGACCGCCTGATCCTCAACGTGCTCGACGAGTTGGGGCTCGGCCAGTGGCTGGCCGGCCAGGAGAACGGGCTCGACAACGAGCTCGACTCGGGTGGCCGCAACCTCTCGGCCGGGGAGGCGCAACTAATCGCTTTCGCCCGCGTGTTCCTCAAGGACCCGGGCGTGGTCATCCTCGACGAGCCGTCCTCCCGCCTCGATCCGGTAACCGAGCAGCACCTGCAACGCGCGCTCGAGCGGCTGCTACGCGGTCGCACGGCGATAATCATCGCTCATCGCCTGGAGACGGTTGAGACCGTTGACGAGATCATGATCATGGATCGCGGTCAGATCATCGAGGCCGGCGAGCGCGCTTCTCTCGCTGCGGACGAGGACTCGCGCTACGCCCGCCTGCGCAAGGCCGCGTTGTCGCTCGACCTGAACCTGGGGGCGGCTCGCGTCGCGGCCGGCCTCACCGCGGAAGAGGCCGAACTGCTGGAGGACCTGGCATGACCTACCACACCAACCCCTTGCGGTTGACGATGCTGCTGGTACGGCAGAGACGCCTGTTGTTCGTCGGCGCCTGCCTGCTGTGGTTCGTCATCCACATCCTGCCGGTGATCACCGGACTCCTCATGAAGGGCGTGTTCGACGCCTTGGCGGGCTCGGAGGCGGCCGGCTACGGCCCCTGGACGTACCTCGCCCTCGCGCTCGCGCTCGACGTCGGCCGCATCTTCCTGTTCATCGGCGCGATACGCGCCTGGGTGAGCTACTGGGCGGAGGTGACACTGCACCTGCGAAGCAACATCCTGCGCCACCTGTTCACCGCGGCCGGCAGCCGCCGCCTTCCTGATTCGCCGGGCGAGGCCGTTACGCGCTTCCGTGACGATGTCAACGACATCGGTGAGTACGTCGAGATGTGGGTCGACTCCTGGGGCTTCGTTGGCTACGCGGTTGTGGCCCTCGTGATCATGGCCTTCATCGACCCGGTGATGACCCTGCTGGCGTGCATTCCCTTGTCGCTCACGGTCGTGCTCACCAACCTGTTGCGCCCGCGGATACGCTCGGCGCGGCGCCTCTCGCGGGAAGCGACGAGCCGCGTCACGGGCTTTCTCGGCGAGACCTTCGGCAGCGTCCTTGCCGTAAAGGCGTCGGGCCGCGAGAAGAGCGTGATGAGGCGCTTCGTCGGCTTCAACGACGCCCGCCGCGAGCGCGCGCTCAAGGACACCGTGCTCACCGAGCTGTTCCGCACGGTGACCGACAACATGGTCAACATCGCCATGGGCGTGATCCTGCTGGTCGGCGCGGCCGGCCTGCGCGACGGCAGCTTCTCCGTCGGTGACTTCGCCCTCTTCGTCACCTACCTGCCGCGGCTCACGTTCGTGATGACGTTCCTCGGCCTCATGGTCGTGCAGCACAAGCGCACCGGCGTCGCTTACGAGCGGCTCGGCCGGCTCATGGTCGACGCGCCTGCTGCCGCGCTGGTGACGCCGCGGGAGTACGACCTCGAGCACTCGCAGCGTCCGTTCGCGGCCTCGGTCGGCGAGCTAGAGCCGCTTCGCGAGCTGAAGGTCGAAGGCTTGAGCTACCACCACTCCGGCACCACCGAAGGGATCGCCGACGTCTCGTTCACCATCAACCGCGGAGAGTTCGTGGTAGTTACTGGGCGCGTCGGCTCCGGCAAGACCACGCTGGTAAGGGTGCTGCTCGGCCTGTTGCCGAAGAGCGCCGGGTCCATCTACTGGAACGGCGCCGCGGTGGCCGACCCCGCCACCTACTTCGTGCCGCCGAGGACCGCCTACACCGGTCAGGTGCCCCGGCTGTTCTCCGACTCGCTGCGCGAGAACATCATGCTCGGTGGCCGGCTCTCAGGCGGCGAGATCGACCGGGCCATCGACCTCGCCGTGCTCGGCGAGGACGTCGCCAGCCTCCACCACGGCCTTGACACCGAGGTCGGCACGAGGGGCGTGCGGCTCTCCGGCGGTCAGGTCCAGCGGGCGGCGGCCGCGCGGATGTTCCTTCGCGACGCCGAGCTACTGGTCTTCGACGACCTCTCAAGCGCGCTCGACGTCGAGACCGAGCGCCGCCTATGGGACGGTCTGTTCGCCAGCCGCGACGCGACCTACCTGGTGGTGTCGCACCGCCGGGCCGCGCTGGAGCGTGCCGACAGGGTGATAGTCATGGAGGCAGGAAGGGTGCAGGCGCAGGGCAGCCTCGAGGACGTCACGCGCGTCGCGCCCAGCCTGCGCCTGCTGCTAAGCGGCGACGGGTTGGCTGGCGGGCTCGCCGGCGCCCCAGACGGCGCCCCAGACGGCGCCGGCGGCGACGAGCAAGACGGGCTCAGCGAACGCTTGCCGGCTCGCGTCCCTGCCTGACGACCGCGGTCCACTGGGCCAGCCAGCGGCGCTGGTTGGCCTGGACGACCGCCGAGGAAAGCGGCTTCGCGACCACGCCGGGCTCGAGCACGGCGAAGTGCTCGAATTCCTCGGGCACGCCGGCGTCGGTGACCACCGGCGCTACGAACATCGCCAGCGGGATGGCCTTCTGCACCTCTTCGCTCAACATGAAGTCGACGAACGCCCTTGCGGCCTCGGGCTCGTCGGTCCCCTTCAGGATACCGATGCCCTCGATCTGGCGGTAGGCACAGCCCTGGCACTGCAGATTCGCCGTCGGTGACGACTCCAGCGGCTCCTCGGCGAAGATTACCTCGGCGGCCGGGCTCGAGGCGTAACTGACCACGATGGGCCGGTCGCCGCCGTAGTGGCTGAACACCGTGTAGTAGGCCTCGGTCCAACCGTCGCTCACCGCCACGCCGTTGTCGCGTAGGGCCGCCCAGAAGTCGAGCCAGTCCTCGAAGCGGGGCTCGGCGCCGTCAGCGGCCGCCGAGCCCTCGATGCCGGCGGCCGGGTCACCGAAGCGCGCGATCGTCGCCAGCAGGAACGCCAGGCCGGGGCTCGATGAAGCGGGGTTAAGGGCCACAAGCAGCTCGGCGTGGCGCTCGTCGGCGAGGTCGGCCATGGTCAGCTCGGCAAGGGCCGGATCGCCGTGCGGGCCATGTTCCGCGAACCAGGCGACGTCGTAGTTTGGCACCACGTAACCGACGTCGACCGGCGTCACCAGGCCGGCGGGGTCGAGCCACAGCTCCTCGGGTACACGCGCCAGCTCAGGGCTGAGGTAAGGCTCGAATATCCCTTCGGCGCGGGCGCGCTCGAGCAGGCTGTCGTCGACCCCGAACAGCAGGTCGGCTAGCGGCCTGGCCTTGGTGAGGATGGCGCGGTTTACTACCTCGCCGGCGTCGCCGCCCGCCAGGAAGTCGACCTCGATGCCGGTGGCTGCGCTGAACTGTTCGACCAGCTCGAGCGGCAGTGAGAACGAGTCGTGGGTGAGCACCGTCAAGGACCGCGTGCCCTCCTGGGCCGCGGCCAGCCCGCCGGCCAGTGTCGCCACGAGGCCGAGTACCAGCGCGAGCCGACGAAGCTCGCTCCTGAGCGGGCCGACCGCCTTCAACCGCCGAAGCGGAAAGGGCGAGAGACGTGAGTGGAAGAAAGCCATGAGGCGTCCTCTCCGTCACCTATCGTCACGCATCGTGTCTGGTGCTGATTACCGTCAGGGCGGTTTGCCCGATGCGCCACACTCCCTCCGCCCGCATTACCGGGGTCAGGTTCTAGGGTGTGTTCTCAGCCCCGCGCGTTCTTCACAGACGGGACACCCCTGGTGACGCCTCAAACTTACTGGTGAACGCTGGGCGTGTCAACGGGCCGGGCGACGGTCGCCTAGGTTCGCGACGGGGTCGCCTGAGAGTCGACGTCAGCCAGCAGCTTCTCCTCAGGCGGCAGTCGCCACGACGCCAGCGCCGCGGTGACGCCGAAGAGCAGGGCGGTGACCACGAAGATGCCGCGGTAGTTAGCGGCGCCCGGAGCGCTCGAAAGCGTGATTATCACGCCGGCCAGCAGCGGAGCGAGCGCGCGCGAGGCCGCGCCGACCGAGTTGTCGAGGCCGTAGACCGAGCCCGCCTGCGCCGGGTCAGTGAAGCGTGCCAGCATCGCGCTTACCGCCGGCAGCACACCGCCGACGGCGAACCCGACGAGGACGTTGAGCGCGATGAGTTGCCACACCTGCGTGACGAAGGCCATGGGCACGTAGAAGATCGCCGTGGCGATGGCCGACGCGACCAGCACCCGCTTGTGGCCGATCCGGTCGCCGAGGCGGCCGAGGGCGACGCCGCTGAAGGTGCCTGCTAACGATGCCGCGCCGATCGCGACGCCGGTGTAGATGCCCGAGAGCTCGTCGCTCAGCATGAGACTAGCGATGAACAGCGGCAGATAGGGCATGATCATCGTGCGGCCGAGCCAGGCCGTGAACCTCAGCAGGTAGGTGAGTGGCACGCTCTTCGAGCGCAGCACGGTGCCCCACGAGCCGAACATCGAGCCGAGGAAAGGCTTTGGCTGCTTGGGTGGCACGAAGCTCTCGTTGACCATGAACACCACCAGGACGCCGCCGATCGACAACAGCACGCCGGTGACGATGAACGACATGCGGATGCCGACTAAGTACTCGAGGAAGCCGCCGATTATCGGCCCGACCGAGATGCCGGCCCACTGCCCAGTTTGCATCAAGCCCATGGCGTAGCCAAGCCGCTCGCGCGGCGCCACTGCCGCAACCATCGACGAAGCCGCCGACACGACCCCGGTAACCAGCCCCTGCACGAAGCGAAGCAACACGAGCTCCTCGGCGCTGCGGGCGAAGCCCATGAGCACGACGATCCCGGCCCCGCCGAGCAGGGCCCGCACCACCATCAGTTTGCGCCCGTAGCGATCGGCGACAGCGCCCCAGATCGGCGAGGCGATCATCATCGCCACGCCCTGGACGCTGAAGACGGCCGCGACCCAGAACACCGTCGAGCCGCCGCTGCGGGAGCCGAGTTCGTCGACGTACTGCGGGAGGAACGGGAAGATCGTCGAGAACCCGAGGGAGGCGAGGAGTTGAGCAAGGAACATCACCGTCACGGTGCGTCGCCAGCCCGACTTCAATGTCCTCGCCTCCTAAGGTCAAGCGCCCGCTTGGCAGCAAACGAACGCGGTGCGCCAGCCGCGCAATGTTGGCCATGGTACTCCTGGCGTCCGCGGCCGCGGCCGCGCCAACTCGGACGCGCGCCGGTTACCGTAGCCCCAGATGGAGCCATCGAACATCGACGTGCTGGTACGTTGCCCGCTGCTTACCGGCTTGGCCGATGACGATCTGATGGCGTTGGCGGACGCCGCGCGCCGACGCGTTTACCAGCCGGGAGAGACGCTG
>DASROV010000437.1:0-6586 GCA_035646755.1 Trueperaceae bacterium
CGCCCCGCTGGTCTCCCCTTACTACCCGCAGGCGGTAGAGGTAGCGCCGGTAGCGACAGCCGAACTGCGCCTCGAAGGCACCGTCGACAGTCTCCAGGGCCAGCACGACGACGTCGGACGGCAGGTGCGCGTTGAGCGCCAGGCGCAGCTTCTCGTCGGGGATCGCCGACGTCGTCGTGCTGGCCCTGGAGACTGTCGACGGTGCCTTCGAGGCGCAGTTCGGTTGTCGCTACCGGCGCTACCTCTACCGCCTGCGGGTAGTAAGGGGAGACCAGCGGGGCGTGGCGTTGTCGCGCGACCGAGTACTTTCCGTCTACCGGCGACTCGACGTGCCGGCCATGCAGGCCGCCTGCGCCCCGCTCACCGGCCGTCGTGACTTCGCCGCCTTCGCGACGCAGGAGACGCGCACCACCACGCGCACCGTGCTGCTCTGCGACCTTCGCGAGGAGTCAGGTGAGCTGCGGCTGCACATAGCCGCCGACGGCTTCCTGCGGAACATGGTGCGGACCGTGGTCGGCACCCTGCAGTGGGTGGGCACTGGCAAGCTGACGCCGGCCGACGTCGAGACGATAGTCGCTTCTCGGGACCGTCGGCGGGCCGGTCAGAACGTCGCGCCTCACGGCCTCTACTTCGTCGAGGCCGGCTATCAACCGTGGGATCAAGTGCGGTCCGAGCGGCTGGTGAGCGACCTCGTACTCTGAGCAGCGGCCCGAAGGGCGTTTCGCGTCGTGAACGTATACTCGTGCATGCCAAGCGGTCATTTCGAGGGCGGCAGGCCCGTGATGGTAGACGTCGGCGACAAGGCTGAGACGACCAGGACGGCGGTCGCCGAGTCCCGCGTGACGCTGCCCGGCGCCCTCGTCGAGCGGCTCAGTGCCGAGGCGACAAGGCTCGGCGAGAAAGGCGACGCCGTCGCCGTCGCCGAACTGGCAGGTATCATGGCCGCCAAGCGCACCGCCGACCTGATCCCGCTCTGTCACCCCCTGCCCCTCACGCATGTAGCCGTCAAGGGGGAGGTCGAGTCTGACGCGGTGCGGTTCACCGCCACCTGCTCGACACGCGCCCGCACGGGCGTGGAGATGGAGGCCTTGGTGGCCGCCAGCATCGCTGCGCTCACGCTATACGACATGCTCAAGGGCGCCGGCCACGAGATGGAGATCGTCGCCACGCGGCTGCTCAGCAAGGACGGCGGAAGGTCGGGCTCGTGGCGCCGGTAACTGACGGTGAGCACCACGGCGCCATCAGCGTGAGGCCCATGCAGGTCGAGGACCTCGACGAGCTGAGCGACATCGACGCAGCTCACGCCGCCAGGCTGGGCGTGCGGGCGGTGCTGAGCCGGGCCAGCGTTCATTTCTATCAGCGGAGCGGCCACTCGTTCGTGGCCGAGAGCGGGCCGACGGCCCACGGCGGCAGCCCCCGTGCGGTGGGTTTCGCGTTGGCGCACCCGAGCTGGAGTGGGGCCGACGCGGTGGTGAGGTTGGAAAGCATGGCCGTGTCGCCAAAAGCCGCCGCTGAGTCGGCGCGCGTCGCGTCCTCGCTGACCGAGGCCGTCGTGAAGAGCGCTTACGATGCTGGTGTCTACCGACTGGTCGCCACCGTGGCCGCTGCCGACGACGTGGCGCGAGAGGCCCTCGAGGCGGCGATGTTCGCCGAGGAGCCGAACGCCTCGTACCGGCGGCTGCTCGGTTCGGGCGGCCTCAGCGGCGGGGGCGGCGGCGAGCACAGCGCGAGCACGGGGGACGGTCGCGGAGGAGAGCATGACAGATCCTGAAACGGCGAGAGCCGGCGATGCCGGCAGCGAGTTCGATGAAGCGTCCGAGAACCTGGCCACGGCCCTCGTCGCGGTACGCGGGATGGAGTCCGATGAGGCCAAGCGGCGGGTGCATGCCGCCTTGGCGGCGGTCGCCGGCGTACACGGCGTGAGGCCCGGTGATGGCGGCAAGATGGTAGTCGACTACGACCCCAGCGAGGCGACGGCGATGGACCTCATCCGCTCGCTGCGGCGCATCGGCTTCCTGGCCGGCATGGACTGACGTGGAGGCTCGCGAGCGATGACCGACGAGAAGAACCCCAAGGCCGCAGGTACAGCCGACAAGGCCAAGGAGAAGGCGCTGCCATCCAAGCGTGGCGCGGGCGAGCAGCCCGCCGGCAGCGGCAAGGGCAGCCAGAAGACGCAGCAACGGGCGCGAACGTCGGTCGACCAGGTAAGCGTCTCTGACGGGGCCCTGGCGAAGATCGTGGGCTTGAGCGCCCACGAGGTCCCCGGCATCGTCGGCATGGCGCCGGCGAGCTTCAGCGAAGGGATAAGGCGCATACTCGGCGCCCGCCAGGTCGACGAGGGCGTGGTGCTGGCGCGTTCGGAAGACGGCAAGGCCGCCGATGTCGACATGCACGTGGTCGTCGCGTACGGGGTGAACATCCCGGTGGTGGCCGAGTCGGTGCGCGAGCGCGTTAGGTACGCCGCGAAGCTCTATGCCGGCATCGAGCTGAAGAAGATCCGCGTTCACGTCGCGGGAGTAAGCCGTGCCTGAAGCAGCGAAACCCGAGCAGCAGCAAGACGCGTTCTCGGCGCGCGAACTGTCGCGTGCGTTCATCTTCGCCACCCAATGGCTCGGCGTGTTCGTCGAAGAGGTGAACGCGCTCAACGTCTATCCGGTGCCCGACGGCGACACCGGCACCAACATGCACCTCACCATGCAGTCGGTGAGGCGCCAGCTTAGCGAACTGCGCACCGTTAACATGACAGGCGTGGCCCACGCGCTGTCGTACGGCTCGCTGCTCGGCGCCCGCGGCAACTCCGGCGTGATCCTCTCGCAGGTCCTCAAGGGCTTCGCTGAGGCGATAAAGGAGTTCGACAGGTTGCAGGGCGAGGACGTCGCCGACGCGCTCGTCTCCGGCTCGGCGACGGCCTACGCGGCCGTGATGAAGCCGGTGGAGGGCACGATTCTCACGGTCGTGAGGGAGGCTGGCGAGGCCGCCAACAACGCCAAGCACCTCGCGCCCGTCGAGGTTCTGAACCGCGCGCTGGAGGCGGGGAGAGTGGCTCTTGAGCGCACCCCCGAGCTGCTGCCGGTCCTCAAGCAAGCCGGTGTCGTCGACGCCGGGGGCCTCGGCGTGCTTAGGCTCCTCGAGGGCGTTATCGGCTACTTCGAGGGGCGCGACCTGCCGCCACCGCCGAAGATCGAGAAGCGCGCGCAATTGCAGTTCGAGGAGGAGGAGTTCGGCTTCTGCACCGAGTTCCTGCTGGCCGACGTGGAAGTGCCTACTAAGGAGATCCAGCAGCTCGTGGCGCCGTTTGGCGACTCCTTGCTCGTCGTCGGCGCCGAAGGCTTCGTCAAGGGACACATTCACACCCAGGAGCCCGAGAAGCTACTGGCCGAGGTCGGCCGCTACGGACGCATGGTCCGCTCCAAGGTCGAGGACATGAGCGAGCAGCACTCCGAGATCCTGGCCGACGTCGACCTCGCCGACGGTGAGGGTCCCACCTCCGCCGCAGTCGCGGTAGCCAGCGGCTACGGCCTCACGAAGGTGTTCAGGAGCCTGGGGGTGAGAGTGGTAGGTGGCGGTCAGACCGACAACCCGTCGGTACAGGACATCGCCGACGCGGTCCGCTCTGTCGGCGCCAAGAGCGTGATCGTCATGCCCAACAACAAGAACGTGATCATGGCCGCCGAGCGCGTCGCCGAGCTTGTGCCCGAGAAGGACGTGACGGTGGTGCCGACCAAGACGCTCGGCCAGGGGCTGGCCGCGGCCGTGTCGTTCAACGAGAGCCTGCCGGCCGAGGTGCTAGTCGACGAGATGCGCGCGGCCGCCGAGGGGACGGTCACCCTGGAGGTGACCAGCGCCAGCCGCGAGGCCGAGATCGAGGGCGTGACCGTGAGCGAAGGTCAGGCCATCGGGCTCGTCGACGGCGTGTTGGCCGCGGCCGCCCACAGCTACGAGGAGGCCCTGCTTGCCTTGCTTCCTGAGCGGGCGCCCGAGCACGACATCGCCTCGCTTTTCCACAGCGCCGAGGTATCGGGCGAACGCGCCCGCGCCGTCGTCGAACGCATCGCAAAGGCGTACCCCGGGCTCGAGGTCGAGCTGCATTCGGGCGCGCCCGACCTCTACGCGTTCCTGATGGTGCTTGAGTAGGGGAGGCGCTCGCGCCCTCGACCTCAGACCTCGCGACCGACAGATTACGGGTCGGTTAATGTCGCCGTTGCCATTCATGAGAAGTCTCACGTGGGTTCGTGCAATAAGAGTGTGAAGGTAAGTGTTGATCACGGTCGCAATTCGACCTAAGGAGGCCCGCATGAAGCGCTTCATCCTCGTAGTCGCCGCCGCAGCCGCAGTCCTCGTCCTCGCAGCCTGTAGCGTCACGGTCGAACCACCCGGTCCGCCGGCGGACGCGATCGCCGTTACCGCCAACTCCAACCCGGCCACGCCGCTCGATCCGGGCCGCACGTATGCCCCTAACGAGCAGAAGGTGTTCCGCGTGACCGTGCCAAGCGGGGTTGCGTCCGACGACCTCCTCTACATCGAACTCAGCCGCAACTTGAGGCTCGAAGTGCGTCCTGCTGGTAACAACTACTCCACGGTCTCCTACAGCGCTACCTCGTACGAGTACTTCGGCTCGGGCCTCACGGGCATCGCGTCCACAGGTGTCGACTCGGGGCTTAGCGGCCAGGCCGTCGACACGCCTGTCACCTGCCGCGGTTCGTGCGTCATCCTCGAATCGGCGCCGAGTGAATTCTACGTGCGAGTGAAGAATACCGGCGCCACGCCCGTAAACGATGTCGACCTCTACGTCTACGGCGACATTTACGCTGACGCTCTCGAACCCGAGAACAACACGATCGCCACAGCGCCAACCTTGCCGTCGTTCGATGGCGGCGCTATCGAGACTGTGGGCGACGTTGATTTCTGGGAAGTCTTGTCCGACGGCGACGTCGCCTTCGACGTGGTGGCGAACGGGATCGCCCTTGAGGCCCACATCGTAGATTCAAACGGGACGCCCATTGCGGGAGGTGTCGGTGGGCCTTACTTCGACGGCGCGTCGCTCCCTGTGATCGTCGGTGACTTCATCCGGGTTTGGACAGTTGACCAGAACAAAGCGGCCTCCTCTTCTTACAGCGGCTACTACTTGGATTACGGTGGGCCTCTTAGCCAAGCCCAGCGGCGCTAGAGGTCGATCGAGTTTCGAGTTCGGGAGACGGAAGAGTCATGCAGTGTAAGTCGCGGCCGATCGGAGCCAGTGAAGGAGAGAGGCGCAGCGTCACGGTGCGCTGCACTAGTGCGCGCAGCGCCACTCCTTGGCTGGTCGCGCTTGCGCTCCTCGTGATCACGGCCTGTCGCATCGCTCCACCGCCGCCGCCCCCGCCGGCCGACACCGTCGTCGCCAGCGGCGATTTTGAGGCCATCGTCGATAGCCTCAGCCTCGCTCCCGGCGAGTGGAAGGACTACCAGCTCAACATCCCCGCCGGGGTGCGGGCGAGCTACGACGTCGTCTACCTCGAGCTCGGCAACGCCGGCGCGGGCGCCGTGCTCGAGCTGCGCAGCCCGACCTACTGGCTGGTGATGGCCAGCAGTGCCGCGCCCAGCCGCTTCACCAGGGGCGCGATTTCCGGCGTGCCACAGCCGGTGCCGGCGCCGGCCGAGTCGGAAGCCGACAGCGCCGTGGCACCGGCGGCCGTCACCGAGAGCCGCTCGTGCCTCGGCCCCTGCGTGATCTTCGCGCCCAACGGCGGCACGTATTACGCCAGGGTCGTCAACGACGGCGGCTCGACCGTCAACTACGACCTCTACCTCTACGGCTACGACCTCCAAGACGACACCGAACCGCAGAACGACTCACGGTCGAGCTCACCTGTCCTCGGCGCGGAGGTCTCGGGCGCCATCGAGCTGCTCGGTGACCAGGATTACTGGCTCGTACCGGCCGACCTAGCGGTGACTTTCGACACGGTCGCCGGCGTCGTCTCCGAGGTCGTCGTGACCAGCGCGGGCGGCCTGGTCGTCGCCGGCCCCTACCAGCCGGGTGACACGTTCTCGGTCTTCGCCGCGGAGTCGTTGCGCGTGAGGGCGGCTGGCAACGCCAGCGCCGGAGCTCCCGCCGCGAGCACCTACTTCCTCTCCAGCTCACCGCTGCCGCCCGGCACGCCGGGCCGACCGCCGTCCAACGTCGAGGTAACGGCTGGCACCAGCGCCAGTCAGCCGGTCGACAGCAGGTCCTTCGCGTCGGGTGAAACGGTTGAATACCTGCTTAGCGTGCCTTCATCGGTCCGGGACGACGAGGTGATGTACGTAGAGCTTTCGCAGAACGTCGCTCTCGAACTGCGCGACGGCTCGGGTAGCTCGACGATTGCCAGTAGCACCTCTAGCGCCTCCTTCTTCGGCGGCGTCGGCCCGTTCGGTGAGGCTCGCTCGGAAGGCGGCGAAGCTGGCGGCCTGAGCCCAGCGGCCGTCGACGTCAACGTCGACTGCCGCGGTTCGTGCGTGATCGTCGAGCCAGACTCATCCACCTACCGGGTGTACGTCACCAACTTCGGCGGTAGCAGGACCATCAGCCTCTACGCCTACGGCTTCCAGCTCATGGACGAAACGGAAC
>DASROV010000438.1:0-2476 GCA_035646755.1 Trueperaceae bacterium
GGGACCCCCGCCTCCCCTCCGCCTGCGCCGGATTCCCGTGACTCCCTCACCTTGCGCACCTGCCGCAAGACCTTGGCGAGCACACCGTTGACGAAGCGGCCGGATTCGTCGCCCCCGAACTTCTTCGCCACGCGTATGGCCATCTCGATGGCCACCTCAGGAGCGGTGTCGACGTGATACATCTCCGTCACCGCCAAGCGCAACACGTTGAGGTCGGTCTGCGACATCTGCGGGAAGCTCCAGCCGCTGATGTTCTCGCGCAACAGCTCGTCGACGTGCTCGCGGTCGGCGTCGTAGGCGCGCAGCAGCTCGTCGGCGAACTGGATCGCGGGGCGATCGAGGGGGTCACCGTAAGTGTCGTCCTCAGGCTCTTCCTCGCTGTCGGCGAGGTCGATCCGCACGCTGTTCCATACCTCGAGCAGAGGCTCGGAGCCACGCTCGGACTGGAACAGGGTCCGAAAGGCCAGCTCGCGCGCTCGCCGCCTAGCCACGGTAGTCAGCCACGTTCATTCGGCATCTTCCTCAACCACGTTCTGCAACCGCGTCATTCAGCCACCATGATCGGCCTCGCCAAGGTCGACGGCTTCGACGTTGACGTCGACGCTCCTCACGGCCAGGCCGGTCATGGACGCCACGGCTTCTCGCACCGAGCGCTGCGCGGCCTTGGCGACCTTGGGGATCTCCACGCCGTAGTCGACAGCGACGGTGAGCGCGACCCAGACCTCGGCGCCGTCACGCTCGATGGCTATGCCCTTGGCGCGGCGGCCGGTGAGGATCTCCCCTACCCGGACCGCCGGCTGGATGGGCCGCACGCCCTCCAGCTGGTCGATGGCTAGCTGCGCGATGCCGTAGAGCACGTCGGGTGAGATATCGAGGTCGTCGGACTTGGTCATGAGCTCATCCTTCGCGCGATGAAGTTCGTGTAGACGGCACCCCTACGGAAGAACGCGTTGTCGAGGATCCTCAAGTGGAACGGGATGGTCGTCTTCACGCCTTCTATCACCGTCTCTCGCAAGGCGCGGTCGAGGCGCTGGATCGCCTCGTCCCTGGTAGGAGCCCAGGCTATGACCTTGGCGAGCAGACTGTCGTAGTTCGGGGGAATGCGGTAACCGGCGTAGACGTGCGAGTCGACGCGCACGAAGGGCCCGCCGGGCCAGTGCACGTCGGTTACTACCCCGGCCGCCGGCCGGAAGTCGTGGTCAGGGTCCTCGGCGTTGATCCGAGCTTCGATGGCGTGCCCACGCACCGCCAGGTCGGCTTGCCGCCACGACATCCCCTGCCCAGCCGCTACCTTCAACTGCTCCTGCACCAGGTCGACACCCGTGATCATCTCGGTGACCGGGTGTTCGACCTGGATGCGCGTGTTCATCTCAGAGAAGTAAAAGCCCCCGGCCTTGTCGACGAGGAACTCACAGGTGCCGGCACCGCGGTAGGAGATGTGCTCGGCCAGCTTGACCGCGGCTGCCGCGATGCGGTCGCGTAACTCCGGCTCGAGGGTAGACGGTCCCTCCTCCAACATCTTCTGGTAGCGGCGCTGTATCGAGCAGTCGCGCTCGAACAGCTGCACGATGTTGCCCTCGCCGTCGCCGAAGAGCTGTATCTCGATGTGCTTTGGCTCCTCGAGGTACTTCTCCATGTAAAGCTCGGGGTTGCCGAACGCGGTGCGCGCCTCTTCCTGGGCGTTGACGAACTGTCGCTCGAGGTCACCGAGGCTCTGCACGACGCGCATGCCGCGGCCACCGCCGCCGGCCGAGGCCTTGAGGATCAGCGGGTAGCCGATCTGTTCGGCGAAGCGCCTGGCCGCGCCGATGTCGGCCAGCGGACCGCTGCCTGGTGTCACCGGCACGCCTGCCTCTTGGGCCAGCGCCCGCGCCGCCGACTTGTCGCCGATGCGTGCGATGCTGGCCGGCCTTGGTCCGATGAAGACCAGATTGTGCTCCTCGCACATCGTCGCGAACTCGGCGTTCTCGGCCAGGAAGCCGTAACCGGGATGGATCGCCTCCGCGCCCGTCACCAACGCCGCGGCCAGGATGTTGCGCACGTTCAGGTAGCTGCCCGCCGCCGGGGCCGGGCCGATGCAGACCGACTCGTCGGCCAACAGCACAGGCAGCGAGTTCTCGTCGGCCTGCGAGTAGACGACTACCGAACGCACGTCGAGCTCGCGGGCGGCCCGCACGACGCGTAGGGCGATCTCGCCGCGGTTGGCGATGAGTATCTTTCGAAACATAGTTGGGCGCCTTAGCTCAGTCCGGCTCGATGCGGAAGAGCACCTGACCGTATTCGACCGGTTCGTCGTTCTCCACGAGGACCTCACGCACGGTGCCGGCGACCTCGGCCTCGATCTCGTTCATCAGCTTCATCGCCTCGATTATGCAAAGCACCGACCCCGGCTTCACCTTCTCGCCGGGGCTCACGTAAGCAGGGGCTTCGGGCGATGGCGAGGCGTAGAAGGTGCCGACGATCGGGGCGACTACCT
>DASROV010000439.1:0-2784 GCA_035646755.1 Trueperaceae bacterium
CTCATCGCCTCGGCCGCGCTGCGGCGCTATCAGGCGGTTACCGAGCCGCGGATCTACGAGTCGTTCAACCTCAGCCAGCGAAACCGGCTGTTCCAAGCCCTCACCGACGCACGCTGGCGGCACAGCGTCAACGAGCGCGCGGCCAACAACATCCACCTGCTCACCGAGGAGATCCCGCGGCTCGGGGCCGCGGCCTTCGGCCTCGTCGGGCTCGTCTCACGGTTCTTCCTCGTAGTCATCCACCTCATCGTCGCGATACTCCTCTCCCCACTGCTCACCGGCTTCGTCGCGCTCGCCGGCGTCGTGCTCACCGTGGCGACCCAGCCGCTGGTGAAGCGCGCACGCCAGCGCGGACGTAAGGTCTCGCTTGCCTACCAGGACCTCTACGGCTCGATCGACGAGCACCTCGCCGGCTTGAAAACTATCAAGGCGCACGGCTTGGAAGAGAGCTCGGTACGCGCCTTCGAGGGCCGTTCGGCGGCAGCGGCCGACGCCGTAGTCGACGTCACCCGCAATGAAGCCAACGCCGCCTTCGTCATGCAGGCCGGCTCGGCCCTCGCCCTCACGGGGATCGTCTGGGTCGCGTTGGGCCTCGACAGCGTTACGCCGGCCGGCCTGGTACTGCTCCTCTACCTCTTCGCGCGCCTGGTGCCGATGCTCACCGGGCTGCAGCGCGGCTATCAGGGCATCGTCAACAAGCTCAGCGCGGTCGAACTCGTCGAAGAGGCGGTCGCGCGCTTCAGCGACGAGCGCGAGGCGCGGCTGCGCGGCGACAGCGTGCCGAGGGCACGTGGCGCCATAGAACTGAAAGATGTGTCCTTCCGCTATCAGGGCGCCGAAGACCGACCGGTGCTGCGCGACATCGACCTGGTCGTGCCGGTCGGGCGCACTACGGCCATCGTCGGGCCGTCCGGTGGCGGTAAGAGCACACTCGCCGATCTACTCATAGGCCTGCTGAGCCCCGCCGCCGGCGCGCTGCTCGTTGACGGGGTCGAGCTCACCGACGATCAGCGTCCGCTGTGGCGGAAACGCGTCAGCTACGTCTCGCAAGACATCTTCATGTTCCACGCCAGCGTGCGCGAGAACCTCGTGGTGGCGCGGCCGGGCGCTACCGAGGAGCAGCTCTGGGAGGCGCTCGAGTCTGCCTCAGCAGGCTTCGTCCGTGAGCTGCCCGAGGGCCTCGACACCATAATCGGTGACCGCGGCACCAAGCTCTCGGGCGGGGAGCGCCAGCGCGTGGCGCTGGCGCGCGCGCTGCTTAGGGAGCCCGACCTGTTGGTGCTCGACGAGGCGACGAGCAACCTCGACTCGGTGAACGAGGCGCGTGTGCAGGAGGCCATCGCCGGCCTCCACGGCCGCGTGACGCTGGTCGTCATCGCCCACCGCCTTGCGACGGTGCGGGAGGCCGACGCCATCCACGTGATGCTGGACGGCCGCATCGTCGAGTCGGGCACCTGGGACGAGCTATGCCGGGTCGAGCACGGCGCTTTGCGCACCCTGGCTGCGGCTCAGGGCCTGGTGGCGCCGCCGCGCGGCGCGTTGGCGGCCGCCGAGCCCGGCCCCGACTGAGCCCCGCACCGGTCAGCCGTGGCTAGCGCCGTCGGCGCCGTCAGGGTTGAGAGCGTCGTCGCCTATGCCAGCGCCGTCCCCTCCGCCTTCACCGGAAGCGATCCTCTCGACGAGAGTGGCGACCGACGCCAGGCGCTCGAGCCCGGTTGGGAAGCGCAGCAGGTAGACCGGCACGGCGTTGGCGAAACGAAGGTAAGCGGCCAGCATGCGCCGCTTGCGCACCTCGTCGTCGAGAGTGAAGGCGTAGGCGTGGGCGAGCAACCGCGTCAGCCCCGCGGTCGGCGCCAGCTCGCGTACCGAGAGCTCGGCGCCTGCTACGCGCTCCAGGCACAACACCGCGCGCACCGGAACGGCCTCCGACGTCACGGATGGCGCCAGGGCGGCGGGCGCTCCGAGGTTCGTCGTCGGACGCTGGAAGTGCGTGGCGGCCGGCTCACGCAGCAGCAACGTGAACGGCAGGGGATGAAGCAGCACGCCGCCGCCTGAGCCCGCGCCGACCTCGATGACGAGGCCGTCGTCGCCGAGCAGGTTCGCGCCGCGGTCGGTGAGCGCTTGCGCCAGCGTCGACTTGCCCGTTCCGGAGGACCCGCACAGCAGCACAGCGGAGCCGTCGAAGCCGAGCGCCGTCCCGTGAAGGCTCTCGAGGCCGTAGACCTGCAGGGCTAGGGGCGCCACGACGCGGTAGTAGCTGTCGACGACCAGGCCGGAGGCGGCACCCGACGCGGGCACGGCGACGCAGCGGACGGCGAGGTCGGGCGCAATGTCAGGCGCAATGTCAGGCGCAACGTCAGGCGCAACGTCAGGCGCAACAGCCGGGAAGCGGTAGCTGGCGATGCCCGCGAGGTAGACCCAACACTGCTCACCCTCACGCCTGGCGATCACCAGCGGCCCGTTCGAACCCCGCCACACGGTGACGCCGAGGTCACCGGCGCTGAACCGCGGAGGGGTCTCGCTACTCAGCGCGAGCTGGTGAATTACCATCGGCCTCCGCGTCGGCCAGGCGCTCGACGTGCCCGCAGATCTCGTCAAGGTGATTAAGGCCCGTCGGATAGTCGAGGCGGAAGACCGGCACAGCCCTTGCCAGCCTCAGGTAGTTGGCCATCATCGTCCGCTTGCGGGCGGCGTCGGCCAGGGAGAAGGCGTATGCCTGCGAAAGCAGCGCGGGGAAGCTCTCGCCGGCCGAGAGCCGGCTGAGGGCGATCCCGCCCTCGTGCC
>DASROV010000440.1:0-3026 GCA_035646755.1 Trueperaceae bacterium
GACCTGGCGATCGCCGCCTGGAGCCGCTCATCGAAAGCCCCGCGCGTGAACGCACCGGTTAGCGGGTCGACCTGCGCCCGCTTGGAGACGAGGCGCTCGGCGTGGATCGTGCGGCGAAAGCGTTGGACGAACGCGGCGCCCGCGCCGGTGACGACGAAGGTGACCAGCACGAAGGCATCGGTACCTTCGAAGACGTAGGTGACGAGCCACTGTGCCAAGGTGTCGCCCGAGAAGAGGAACTCGACGAGCGCGAAGCCGATGAGGCCAACACCCACACCGCCGGCGACGCCCCAGGCGATCCCGGTCGCGGCGACCGCTAGTAGTGCGACCATGCCGGCGTACTGCCCGAGCGTGGCGTGCAGCCAGGGGAAGGCGAGCAGATACGCCAACCACATCAGCAACGGCGTAGTGTTCCTTAGCCACGTCCTCATGATGCCTAGCAAGCTACTCACACGGCGGTTACGCCATTCTTACTAAGCTTGTGAACATGTTCACAAGCCGAGGAATGGTAGTAGGCGGTTCGCCTAGCGGCCGCAGCATGAAGCTGCGCTGAAGCACGAGCCGGGCACGGTTGGTTAGCATGTACCGAGCTGCCCGCATGGGGGCAACAAGCAGCCCGGGAGGTCATTGATGCAGACGAAGTTCTCGCCCTTCAAGAGACAACGCCGAGGCTCGCTTTCGCCGGGCAAGCTGTTGTTGGCGCTTCTGGCGGTCGGAGCGCTCGGTTTCACTTCAGCGCAGACGATAACCATGGCGATGGCCGCGCAGCCTGACACACTCGATCCTCAGGTGACCTCGGCGACCGCCGCCTTCCAAGTCTCGAAGTCGCTCTACGACACGCTCGTCGAGGTCGACCGCAGCGGCGACATCGTGCCGTCGCTAGCCTCGGAGTACTCGGTATCCGACGACGGTCTCGCTTACACCTTCACGCTCGTCGAGACGACCTTCCACGACGGCACAGCGTTCGACAGCGCCGACGTCAAGGCGAGCATCGAGCGGATCATGGACGAGGCCACCGCTTCTCCCAAGGCGAGCGAGTACGCCGCCATCACCAGCGTCGAAGCTCCCGACGAGCGCACGGTGGTCGTGAACCTCAGCCAACCTGCACCGGCTCTGTTGGCCACCCTGGCGTCCGGTTGGGGCGCCATCCTGCCGTCCGAGAAGCTCGCCGAAGGTCATGACTTCGGCAACCAGCCCGTCGGCACCGGTCCTTTCGTGTTCGAAGAGTGGCAGCGTGACAACTCCATCACGATGGCGGCCAACCAAGACTACTACCAGGGGGCCCCGCAGGCAGACGAGGTCGTCATCCGCTTCGTGCCCGACACCGCTGTCCAACTCCAAGGGCTTCTCACCGGTGAGTTCGACGTCATAGACACCGTTGCAGCCGAGGACCGCGAACAGGTCGCTGCCAACCCCGAGCTCGAGCTCGTTACCGACCCCTCCGGGCTCGCCCTGGTGGCAGCTCTCAACACGCGGCATGAGTTCCTCTCCGACCCGCGCGTACGCCAGGCGCTCAACTACGCGGTCGACAGCCAGGTGGTGCTCGATGTCGCCTACGGCGGCGGCACTCCCATCGGCACGTTCATGGAAGCCGGCAGCCCGTGGCTGCCCGACGACATCGAGCCGTACCCCTACGACCCGGAACAGGCCACAGCGCTGCTCGAGGAAGCCGGCGTGCCCGAGGACTGGACGCTGCAGATGGCGCTTCCTCAACCTTATGAACAGCACATCCAAGCCGGCCAGGTAGTTCAGGATTTCCTCAGCGACATCGGCGTCGAGAGCGAGATCCGCATCGTCGAGTGGGGCGTCTGGCTGTCTGACGTCTATGGCGGCGAGCACGACTACGACATCACGGTAATCGGCCACACCGGCAAGCTCGACCCAAGCGGCCGCCTCGACGGGTACGGCACCGAGGCCGACAACTACCCAGGCTACGACGACCCCGAGGTCGCCCAATGGCTCCTCGAGGGGGCCAGCGAGAGCGACCAGGCCGCCCGCCGCGAGATCTACGGCAAGGTCTTGCACCGCCTCCACGACAACGCGCCGTTCATCTACTTCGGCACGCCCGACCGGGTGCACGCCCGGCAGGCGAACGTCGAAGGCTTCTGGATCACGCCCATGCTCGACTCGTTCGACTTCAGAACGGTCACCGTCGACTGACGACAAGGGCAAGGCGGTGGGTGGGCCCTTCCCGGGCCGCCCACCGCCAGTCCTGCTGAGCGAGAGCAGACCTATTTGACGCGTTACCTGCTTGGCCAAGGCTTCAGCTTCGTAGTCACGCTGTGGGTGGTGCTTACCCTGGTGTTCCTGGCCGTGAGAGCGCTGCCAGGCGACGCAGCGACGATCATGGGCGGCCTCGAGACCAGCGCCGAGCAGATCGCTGCGATACGCGAGAACCTGGGCCTGGCAGGCACCATCGGCAGCCAGTATCTCGACTTCATCGGTGACGTCGTGCGCGGGGACCTCGGCGACTCGCTGCGCGAGCGCAGGCCGGTGGTCGACGTGCTCCTCGACCGCCTGCCGGTTACCGTCGCCTTGGCCGGGATGGCCTTCGCGCTGTCGTTGCTCATCGGACTCGGCCTCGGCATCGCCGCCGGGCTAAAACCGGGCGGGCCGTTCGACCGCCTTACCACCGGCTTCGCAACCGCCGCGCTGGCCCTGCCGGAGTTCTGGTTCGGCTTCGTGCTCATCCTGGTCTTCGCCGTGCAACTCGGCTGGTTCCCCGTGCTCGGGCTGCCGCCCAGCGGCCTCACCTGGGGGGCGTCGTGGCACCTGCTGCTGCCGGCGGTCACCCTGGCGTTACCGCGAGCGGCGCAGCTTGCCCGCCTCACGCGGGCCCAGGTGCTCGAGGAGCGCCGGGCCGATTACGTAAGGACCGCACGCAGCAAGGGCCTGGCGGCCCACGTCGTCACGCGCCACATCAGCGCCAACGCGCTGCCCGGGGTCTTACCACTGCTCGCGCTCGAGCTTGGCGGTCTGCTCACCGGCACCATCGTTGTGGAGCAGGTGTTCGGCCTTCCCGGGCT
>DASROV010000441.1:0-5090 GCA_035646755.1 Trueperaceae bacterium
AGAGCTCTCCCCCCTCGGCCATGAACCCGTCGTACGCGGCGAACGCGCGGCTATGCCAGCCGATGTGGGCGTAGACGGTAGCGCTCAACCTCAGCGCCTCGCGGAGCGCCTGAGCATCGTCGCCCGTACGCGCCTCGATCACCGCCGCCGCGGCAGACTCGTAGGCGGCGCGCCACGCCTCCTGGTCGGGGTGTGGGTCCTGGCCGGAGACCAGCGCGGCTGCGAACGCTTCGTGCGCGGCCTGGGTGGCGGGCGTGGCTTGGGAGGCGGCGTATGGGGCCGCTCCGAACGTGAAGACGGTGTAAAGGCAGAGGAGGAGTGAGGCCCGCTTCAGCGGGAACGAGCGGTGAGCCATGCGACCTCCTGGCCCGACCGGACCAGGTACAAGAGCCGCTTCCCCGAGGGGCCGTCGAAGACGATGCGAGTGTGGACCTCGGTGACTCCGTTGGCTACGACGTCGGTTTCACTGCGGTCCTCTTGAAAGTAGCCCGCGACCGCGAACGACGTCGAGATGTTGTGAACGAAGCCGGCCTGGAGGTTGGCCGCGATCCCGCGAGCGACGTAGACCTCCCAATCGGTCCAGTCGGCGGAGCCGGGCACGCGCCGCACCAGCGCGTCGGCGCCGGCGCCGACCGCGGAGTAGCTGCCTCTGGGGAAACGCACCGAGCTGTCGAAGGTCGCGCTTATCGCCGTTGAGACGAGCACGTCGGCCAAGAGCTGGGCTCGCGCCTGGCTCCAGAGGGCCGGCGCCACAGCAAGCAGCACGCAAACGAGAATGCTCGCTGTCCGATTCATACGTGCTCTTTGCGGCAACATCGCGCCATTCTAGCACCGCTCACCTTGACCCTTGCCGGCGGCTAAAGCTACGCTGGCCTTCGGTCGCCGCGCCGCTTCGGCGCCGAGCTTGGCGACCTCAAACGAAATGTTCCAGAGCCTAGGTGATCGTCTCCAATCCGTGTTCGACGGGCTTCGCGGCCGTGGCAGGCTCAGCGAGGCTGACGTCAAGGCCGCCTTGCGCGAGGTGCGCGTCGCGCTGCTCGAAGCCGACGTGAACCTCGAGGTCGCCCGCGACTTCACCAGGCGCGTCCAGGAGAAGGCAATCGGCTCGGAGGTGCTCACCTCCCTGCAGCCCGACCAGCGGGTCATTTCCATCGTCCACCAGGAGCTCGTCGAGACCCTCGGCGGCAAGGCCGTGCAACCGACGCTCAAAGCCGACGACAACGTGTGGCTGCTGATGGGCCTGCAGGGCGCCGGCAAGACCACCACCGCAGGCAAGCTCGCCTACCGCTACAAGTCGCAAGGCAGGCGGGTGCTGCTGGTGGCAGCCGACACGCAGCGGCCGGCCGCGCGCGAGCAACTCAGGACGCTCGGCCAGCAGATCGGCGTGCCGGTGTTCGAAGTCAACGACGGCGAGCGGCCCGAGGCGATCGTCAAGCGGCTTCGCGAGCACCTGCGCAAGGACTTCCGCGACCTTGTCATCGTCGACACCGCCGGCCGCCTGCAGGTCGACGAGGCGCTCATGGACGAACTCGCCGAGCTTGGCGAGCGCCTCTCCCCCAGCGAGAAGATCCTCGTCGTCGACGCGATGACCGGCCAGCAGTCGCTGCCCGTGGCCAGCAGCTTCGACGAGCGCATCGGCGTCTCGGGACTGGTGATGACCAAGCTCGACGGCGACGCCCGCGGCGGCGCCGCGTTGTCCGCCAAGCACGTGACCGGCAAACCCATCTACTTCGCTGGCATGAGCGAGAAGATCGACGGGCTCGAGCCGTTCCACCCCGACCGCGTGGCCGGGCGCATCCTCGGCATGGGCGACGTGCTCACGCTTATCGAGAAGGCCAAGACGCTCGAGGGTGAAGAGGACGAGCGCGAGATGAAGAACCTGGGCGACTTCACGCTCCAGGACATGCTCGTGCAGATGCGCAAGATCAAGCAGATCGGCTCGTTCGGCGACGTGCTGAAGATGATCCCAGGAGCCAACAAGATGATGGCTCCTGGCGCCAGCGTCGACGACAAGGAGATCGCTCGCATCGAGGCGATAATCTCGAGCATGACCGAACAGGAGCGCTTCCAGCCGCGCCTCTTGAACGCTGGTCGGCGCAAGCGCATCGCGCGCGGCTCGGGCACGACGGTGCAGGACGTCAACCGGCTGATGAAGAACTACGAGGAGATGCGCAAGCTCATGAAGCGCATGGGCAAACGACCGCCGGGGCGTGGCGGGCGTGGACGTCTGCCGCTGCCCTGAACAGCGCGCTACCCGTGCCCGGCGATTGGACATGATGTCCTCCGAGCGTGTAGCATCAGGGGCTTTGGAAGCAGACGCCTGCCGCTGCGCGGCAGCGTCGTTCGCCGAACCTGAACGCCGCTAACGCGAGCAGCACCTGAAGGAGAAGGTAACTACAGAACATGGTCAAGATCCGCCTGAAGCGCATGGGCTCCATCCACAACCCGCACTACCGCCTCGTCGTCGTCGACGACCGCGTCAAGCGCGCCGGTGACTACATCGAGCAGATCGGCTACTACGATCCGCGCAATACCACCGAGGACTCGCTGAAGGTCGACGTCGAGCGCGCCAAGCACTGGCTGACGCAGGGCGCCCAGCCGACCGACACGGCTCTTCGCCTGCTCGATAAGGTCGGCGTCGAGACCCCGAAGCTCATCGCCAAACGCCGCGCGAGCTACGTGAAGCGTCAGGAGACGCAGGCCGGCTCCTAAGGCCCCAGCATGGTCGTCGACCTCGTCAACTACATCCTCGTCAACCTGGTGGCTGAACCCGACCGGTTGGCCGTGCAGGCCGAACGGACCGACCGCTCGCTGGTGATCGAGGTCACTTGCGCCCCTGACGACGCCGGCCGCATCATCGGTCGTGGTGGCCGCGTGATCAACGCGGTACGGACGCTCGCGCGCGCGGCGGCCGACGGCAGACAGCGGGTCGAAGTACAGCTCATCGAGTAACCCCAACTCGGCCTAAGGAGCCACCTCGGGTGCGACGCTCCCCTCCAGACGGTTACGTCCGCATCGGCCGGCTCGGTAAGTCCTTCAAGGTGGCGGGCGGCGTGCGGCTGTGGCTCGAGTCGGAGGGGGCCGGGGCCAGCCTTGATGCCTTCGGGCGATTGTTCGTCAGCGGGCTCGGCGAGACCCGCATCCGCGCGCACGAGATCGTTTCGGGTTCGGCGGTCGTCTACCTCGAGGGCGTTCGTGATCGCACCGTCGCGCGCTCGTTGGTAAACGCCGAGGTCTGGGCCGACACCACGGAGATGGACGAGCACACGCTCGAGCTGCTTGAGGAGCCCGCCGACGAAGAGCTGCTCATCGGCCTCGACGTCACCCTCGACGGCCAGCGCGTCGGCGAGGTCGTCGAGGCGGTGCTCGGCGGCGCCAACCAGTACGTCGAGATCGCGCTCGACGACGGACCCAAAGTGCTGCTGCCGTTGGCCGCTCCCTACGTGAGCGTCGGCCCCGCCGGCATCGACTTGGTCGACCCACCGCGGGGCCTCCTCGGCCCCGACGCCTAGCGGCCACCGTTCACGCGATGCGCTTCACCGTCTACACGCTCTTCCCCGGCCTCATCACGGCCTACCTCGGCGAGGCGCTGATGTCGCGGGCGGTGCGCGAGGGCATCGTCACGGTCGAGGCGCGCGACCTGCGCCGGTTCGCCGGCAACCGCACGGGCCGCGTCGACGACACCCCATATGGTGGCGGCGCCGGCATGGTCATGCGCGTCGACGTCGCGGCGGCCGCGATCGAGGAGGCCTCGCGCGACGAGCCGGAGCCCGACGAGGTGATCCTGTTCACACCGGCGGGCGAGCGCCTCGACCAAGGTCTGGTGACCGAGCTCGCCACCAAGCGACACCTGTGCCTGCTTAGCGCCCGCTACGAGGGCTTCGACGCCCGCGTCGAGAGACTCGTCACGCGCGAGGTGTCGATCGGCGACTTCGTGGTCATGGGCGGGGAGCTGCCGAGCCTGGTGCTGATGGAGGCGGTCACGCGGCTGCTGCCTGGCGCCCTTGGCGACGCTGATAGCCACCGCCAGGAGTCGTTCACGACAGGTCTGCTCGACTACCCCGAGTACACCCGGCCGCTGAGCTTCGCCGGCGTGGAGGTCCCTGAAGTGCTGCTCTCAGGGCATCACGGCAACGTCGCCACCTGGCGGCGCGAACAGGCGCTGCGCCGCACGCTCGAGCGTCGGCCCGACCTGCTTGCCCACCTCGAGCTAAGCGACGCCGAGAGACGATTGCTGAGCGCCTGGGGCTACGAGATCCCGGACTAGCACCGGCTCGGTTGCCTATGGGCCCGCTTACTGACCTGGTTGCTTAACTGCTCTCTTGTCGGCTTGCTTACTTGCTCATCTACTTACTGAATCACTGAGCCTCGAGGCGCTCGATGACCAACGGCGTGATGTCGAGATCGGGGTCGGAATAGACCACCAGGCGCTGTTCGGCGGCCTCGACGCGGTCCATGACGATAGTGTAGCCGTTCTCCTGCGCTAGCTCGGCGATAACCGCGTTGACCGCATCGACCGCTGGCTGCGCGGCGGCCGCGATCTCCTCGGCGTAGCGGTTCTGGACCGCTGACAGCGAGGTCTGCAGTGCCTGGTAGCGCTCGTTCTCCTCGGGGGTAAGCTCTTCGCCCGCGGCCAGGCGCTGCTCGAGCTCGTTGAGGCTGGCCACGAGGTCGTTGACCTCCGTCTGCGCCTGCTCTTGCAGGGCCGTGACCTTCGCCCCGGCCGGGTGCGCGAGGAGCGCGGCTTGTGAGTTGACGAACACTACGCTTGTCGGCCGGCTCTGGGCGCTCAGATTGGTGACGAACAACGCGATAAGTACGGCGCTTGCCAGGCCGAGGAGGGTGAGTCTTCTCATAGCGTGGGCAGTCTAACACCACGATGATGAGAACCCGCTAGGAGCGTTAGTGACGTCATTTACAGCGTTTGAGGCCCCCGAAAACCGGTCATCAAAGCCAGCACGACGGCGCTCACCGTGAGCGCGCTTACCGCGGTCTTCGCCGCGCTCATCGGCGCACTCATCGGCAGCTTCGCCAACGTCGTCGTCTACCGCCTGCCGCGGGGCGAGTCGATAGCCTTCCCGGGCAGCCGC
>DASROV010000442.1:0-5351 GCA_035646755.1 Trueperaceae bacterium
GCGACCCGTGCGTGCGCGGCCTCGGGATCGGCGGCGTAGCCGTGGCGCGAGATGCCGCTGTAGGCGACCTGAGGCAGGCCGGCGGCGGCGAACACCGACTTCATCGCTAGCTTGTCCATCGACACGGCGCTCCCGAGGACGCCGCTGCCGACGAACGGCAGGCCCATGAGTTTGAGCAGCCCCTGGACCGAGCCGTCCTCGCCGTTGGGCCCGTGCAGGAGCGGGAACACGACGTCGACCTGCTCGGCTAGCGCGGCCAGTGACCCGCCGACGTCGCGCTGCGAGCGCGCCAGTTCGGCACCACCACCGTCCGCCAACAGCCGAGCGGACTCAGCCGGAGGAACGAGGCCGCCTTCGCGGCTGACCACCACCGGCGTGATCGTGAGCCGCGAGTCGCCGCTGCCGGCGACAGCCTCGAGCACCGAACGCGCCGAGGCCAGTGACACCTGGTGCTCGTCGGAGCTGCCGCCGCACAGCAAAAGGACGCGGACGGGCTGGTCGCCAGACCCTCTCGCCTCGAGCGGGCCGCGGTAGCCCGTCACCCCCGGCCTAGTGTGTGTAACTTACACATGATGCGTATGGTATGTCGCCGAGCGCCGTCGGTCAAGCGTGCCTCAACGCTCACGCCAGGCCGGCTCGCGCTTCTCGAGGAAGGCGCGCACGCCCTCGGCCAGCTCGGCGCCCGCGCGACTGGCTACGTTGACCTCGATGGCCGCCGCCATGCCTGCTTCAAGCTCGGCACCTACCACCGTGGTGAGCAGTCGCTTGGTCGCCGCCAACGAGGAGGGAGCGTTCCTGGCAACCAGGTGGGCGTACTCGAGCGTCCGCTCGAGCACCTGCCCGTCAGGCACGACCTCATTGACCAGCCCGATGGCCGCGGCCCGCTCGGCGTCGATAAGTGTTGCGCCAAGCAGCAGCTCCCTTGCATGCTTCTCGCCCACCTGCCGCACAAGCAACACCGACACCAGCGCGGCAACGAAGCCGATACGGGCCTCGGTGTAGCCGAAGCGGGCGCTGCTGGCCGCGAACGCCACGTCGCAGGCGGTGACGATGCCGGCGCCGCCCGCCACCGCCGGGCCGTTGACGGCCGCGATCACCGGCTTGGGGCAGTTGACGATGGCCATGAACAGCGCGGCGAGCGCCGTCGTATCGCGCCGGTGCTCGGCCGCGCTCGCGGTCACCGTGCCCTCCAGCTCGTTGAGGTCGAGCCCGGCGCAGAACGCGTCGCCGGCGCCAGTCAACACCAGCACGCGCACGCGGTCGTCGCCGCTGGCGAGCCGCAACTGCTCGAGCAGCTCTGACCGCAGCGCCCGCGAGAGTGCGTTCTTCACCATCGGGCGCTCGAAGGTGAGCAGTCTCACGCGCCCGTCATCCTTCACCGAGAGGCTTGGCATCGGTCCATTCTATGAGCGCCTTGACCTTGCGGGGCTTAAGGGTCCGGCGATGAAGGGTGCTTGCGAACTAACCGACCGCGCCGCGAGAGCGAGCGGCTTAACCTTGTCGCCATGGCCAGGCGCTCGAACCTTAACCCGCGACACGACAAGCCACTCGCTCTTCTAACCGCAGCCCTCGCCGTGTTGCTGCTGTTGGCGGCGTGCGCACCCGGTGCGCGCATGCTGGCCGCGCCCACGTTCACCGTCGATGCCGCCAACTCCGGGTTCGTGCGCGTCGACCCTCCCGGCATCGGCGACGGCACCGCCTCCTTCCGCGTGGCCCTGAGGGTCGAGAACCCCAACCCGTTCGCCATCAAGCTCGCCGCGCTCGACGGCGACCTGTTCCTGCAGAACGCGCGCGCGGCGGCGCTAAGCTTCCGCGGCGGGATCGACGTGCCTGCCGGTGGCAACGCTCCGCTGCTGCTCGACGTGAAGGTGCCGTTGGGAGCCGCGCCCACGCTGCTCGAGACGATCTCGGGGCTCGTCGGGGGGACCGGGGTGAGCTACCGGCTCGAGGCCTCGGTGGGCGTGGAGCTGCTCGGCACCGTGCAGCGCTTCCCGCGCTTCACGCTCGCCGAAGGCGCTGTTGACACGCGCCTGGCGCTGAGCGCGCCGCGCGTGAGCCTTAGCGGCAGCGAGCTGCGCTTCGAGTCGGTGAACAGCGTGATGCTGGCTCTCGACATCACCCTCCAGAACCCCGGCATCGTCGGTTACCGGGTGAGCGCGCCCGAGTTGGTGCTGCAGGTGGCGGGGCAGGAGGCGGCAAGGGGCAGCCTCACCGACGTCGCGGTGCCAGCAGGCGGCAGCAGCGCCGCTCGCGTGAGCTTCCGCTTCGACCCGCTGCGGCTGGGGGCCGCGCTGGTCGCTCAGGTGCAGTCAGCGGCGGCGGGTGTCGGCGGTCTCAGCGTCGCCTTGAGCGGGGCGTGGAGCCTCGAAGCGCCCGGCATCGCCGCCCTCACGCTGCAACCGTCGCGACTGCTCGAGACGGTGGTCAGGTAAGGCGCGGCCGGCGCCAGCTCTCGTCGGCGAGGCAGCCTGTCGCCAGCCGCCGAACGGTTTCAGCCCGTCGCCAGCCGCCGAACCGTTCAGCCAGGCGGCGGTCGCCGCCCCCGCAGGAAACCCGGCAGCCACCAGTTCCAGCGCCCGGCGAGCGTCATCATCGCGGGCACCAGGATCATCCGCACTAGCGTCGCGTCCAGCACGATGGCGACGCTCAAGCCGATGCCGAGCGCGCGGATCAGCTCGACCTGGCTGAACAGCAGCAGCACGAACAGCGTGACCATCACCGCGGCCGCGCTGGTGATGACGCCGCCCGTCGCGCCCATGGCCGAGGCCACGGCGTCGTGGTCGTTGAGGCCGCGCTCGTGCGCCTCGCGGATGCGAGCAACGAGGAAGACCTCGTAGTCCATGCTCAAGCCGAAGACGATCGCGAAGATGAAGAGCGGGGCGTTGGCGTCGATGTAGCCGAGGACCGGACCGGTCCCCAGCAGTCCGGCCAGCACGCCGTCCTGCAGGACCAGCACCAACACCCCGAACGCCGCGCCGACCGTAAGCAGGTTGAGCACCACCGCCTTGAGGGGGATAAGCACCGACTTGAACGCCAGCCCGAGCAGCACGGCGGTGGCCAGCGCTACGAGGCCGAGCGCCAACGGGAACGAGGAGTAGATCGCGGCGGTCGACTCCAGGCTCCGTACGTAACCTCCGCCGACGAGCGCGTCGACCTCGAGCTCGCCGAGGCTGGCGAGGATGGCGCCGTGTAGCTCGCCACCGCGCGCCGGCGTCAACGACCCAGTCGGCACGACGCGGATGAGCACGTAGCGGCCGTTCTCGCTTACTGTGGCCCGCACGAGCGGTGCGACTTCGCTGCTCATGGCGAGTTCCTGAGACGCGTAGTACTGGTAGAGGAACAGCCGCGGCACGGTGTCGAGCGCCAACGGTGAGGTCACCGTCTGTACGTCGGCAAGACCTTCGAGCGCGCGTTCTGCGAGGGAGATCTTGCGCACGCTGGCAGGGTGGAAGAAACCCTCCGCCCCGAAGTCGACAACGACGTCGAAGGGCGAAAGCACGCCTTCGAGGCCGAGGTCAGCAAGCGCACCGATGACGCGCCGCGCTTCGGTGGCCTGCGACAGCCCGCGCGGGCCCGGATCGGCGACCTGCATGCGCAGCGTCGGCAACGCGAGGATGACGAGGAAGGCCGTGCCGAGCACCGTCCACAGCAGCGGCCGGCGGAGGATCTGTTCGGCCCTGGCGCGCCAGAAGGCGCTGCTGCGCAGGCCCGGTTCGCGCTTGCCGATCCTCAGCCAGTTGATGCGTCGGCCGAGCAGCGCCAGCATGGCCGGCACGGCCGTTAGTGCCACCAGCACGCTCACGCTCAGCACGACCATGGTGCCGACGCCGATCGAGCGGATGAAGGCCACCGGCGGCACCAGCAGAGCGAGCAGGGCGACCATCACCGTCAGCCCGCTGAACGCCACCGCGCGGCCCGCCCCCAGCGTGGTGAGGCGCGCGGCCTCGCGGGAGTCACCGCTCGCCCGCAGCTCCTCCCTGAAGCGGCTGACCATGAGCAGCGCGTAATCGATGCCGGTAGCCAGCCCCAGCATCGTCACCACCGTGCGCGTGAAGACCGCGAACTCGATCACCTGACCAACGAAGAACAGCGCCGCGGACGAGACCACGATCGTCGTCACCGCGCTCAGCAGCGGCAGGCCGGCCGCCAGCAACGCGCCGAAGGCGACGATGAGGATGAGCAACGAGATCGGCAGGCCGTAGACCTCGGCGCGCCTGGCATCACGCTGCGACACCTGTTCAAGCTCGATGACGGTCGCAGCGCCGCCCGAGAGGTCGTACGACAGGGCCGGCTGCTTGGCGAAGGCCGCCCGCACGCCGGCCACGGTCTCCTTAGAGGCGGCCATGTTCGTCGGCTCGAGCCCGATGAGCACGACGCTGAAGCGGCCTTCCTCACTCACCAGGTCGAGGCCGGCCGCGTTGCGGTAGTCCTGAACGAAGGCGACCCCTTGCACGTCGAGCAGGTCAAGGCGCAAGGCGTCAAGCTTCACGTCGTGGGCCGCGCTCGGGAAGTCGTCCGGCACCGCTTCGAGGGGGCGCACCACGGCGACGAGCGTCTCGCTCTCAGGAAGCGCGAACTCCTCCTCGACCAGTAGCTCTACCGCCCGGCCGACCCCACTGGCCGGGGACTCCGGTTGCGCGGTCAGGACCTCGCCCACTCGTGACGCGAACGGCAAGGAGGCCACGGTGAGCAGCAGCCAGGCGGCAAGCACCAAGCGTGGGCGGCGCGAGGCCAGGTTCGCCAGAAACGTTATCACTCGCGTCCCAGGGCCTCAGACGCTCAGGAAGCTCTCGATGCTGTCCTTGACGTCCTCGCGGCCGGCGACCGTCTCGCCGGCGATGCGGCCGTCGCGCAGGAACACTATGCGGTCGGCGGTCTGTGCGGCCCGGGGATCGTGGGTCACCATGATCACGGTCCAGCCCGACTCGTCGACGCCGTGGCGAAGCAACGCCAGCACCTCGGCGCCCGTCTTGCTATCGAGGTTGCCCGTCGGCTCATCGGCCAAGACCACCGCCGGCTCGTTGATGAGCGCGCGGGCGAGCGCGACGCGTTGGCGCTGGCCGCCGGAGAGCTGCCGCGGCCGGTGTGAGAGGCGGTCGACGATGCCGAGCTGCTTAGCAAGGCGCTCGAGTCGCTCGACGCCTTCCTCGCGCCGCCCCGCGATCTCGGCCGGCAACAGCACGTTCTCGGCCGCGCTGAGGTTGGGGATGAGCTCGAACGATTGGAAGAGGAAACCAAGGCGGGTGCGACGTATGGCGGTGAGTTCATCGTCGCTGAGGCCGGCCGTGGGGGTGCCGGCGATGGCTACGGTGCCGGCGTCGGGGTGGTCGAGAAGGCCGACCAGGTAGAGC
>DASROV010000443.1:0-2601 GCA_035646755.1 Trueperaceae bacterium
TTCGGAATCCTCGTCACGGCCAGCGCGCTCGCCCTCACCGGCTGCAGCGCCGGTACCGGAACGAGCGACGGAGCAAAGGACGGCCCCGAACTGACGCCGATCACACTGCAGCTGCAGTGGGTGGCCCAGGCCCAGTTCGCCGGCTACTACGCGGCCGTCGACCAGGGTTTCTACGAGGACGAAGGCCTCGACGTCACGATCATGGAGGGCGGAGCCGACATCGTTCCGCAGGACGTGCTCGCCTCGGGCGACGTGGACTACGCGATCTCCTGGGTACCCAAGGTGCTCGGCTCGATCGAACAGGGCGCCAACATCACCAACGTGGCCCAGATCTTCGAACGCAGCGCCACCACCCAGATCTCGTTCAAGGACAAGGGCATCGAGAAGGCCGCCGATCTCGCGGGCAAGAACGTGGGCAGCTGGGGCTTCGGCAACGAGTGGGAGCTCTTCGCCGGCATGCAGAAGGCCGGAGTGGAGCTGAAGGACATCAAGCTCATCCAGCAGGCCTTCGACATGACCGGGTTCCTGTCCGGCGACATCGACGCGGCGCAGGCGATGACCTACAACGAGTACGCCCAGGTGCTGGAGACCAAGAACCCGAAGACCGACGAGCTCTACCAGCCGAGTGACCTCAACGTCATCGACTGGAACGAGGAGGGGACGGCCATGTTGCAGGACGCCATCTGGGCCAACGCCGACAAGCTCACAGACAAGGACTACGCCGACAACACGGTCAAGTTCATCAAGGCGTCGATCCGCGGTTGGATCTACGCGGCCGAGAACCCGCAGGAGGCCGCAGACATCGTCACCGCCGCCGGCTCCGCGCTAGGCCAGAGCCACCAGCTCTGGATGACGAACGAGATCAGCAAGCTGATCTGGCCGTCAACAAACGGGATCGGCCTGATCGATGAGGCCGCCTGGAAGGACACCGTCGAGATCGCCCTGAACACCAAGAATGAGACCGGCGCGACAATCATCTCGGCCGATCCGCCCGCCTCGGCGTACTCGAACAAGTACGTGCAGAAGGCTCTCGACGAGCTGACCGCCGACGGCGTCGACGTCAAGGGCGAAGGCTTCACGCCCATGGACGTCACCCTCAAGGAGGGCGGCCAGTAACCACTGCGCCAGCCCGGAAACCGGGTGGCCCGACCAGGGTCACCCGGTTTCCACTCGCACGACACCGGTCGTGCGGCACCACTACTCACACACAGACGTGCAGCCGCGAGGCGCACAAAAGGACACGCGATAACCGTGAATGACAGCGTTGACACCCAGGCCGCAGCCGGCACCACCGAGTCCGGGCTGAATGAGCGCACGAGCGAGCTCGACCGCGCCTTCGTCTTCCACTCCTGGTCAGCACAGGCGGCGCTCAAGCCGCTCGTGATCGAGGGCGGACTGGGCTCACGGGTCTGGGACTTCGACGGCCGCAGTTACCTGGACTTCTCGAGCCAGCTGGTGAACGTCAACATCGGGCACCAGCATCCGGCCGTCGTCAAGGCGATCACCGAGCAGGCCGCCACCCTCACGACAATCGCGCCATCGACGGCGAATCTCACTCGCGGCGAGGCGGCCCGGCGCATCGTCGACCGTGCCCCGGCGGGCTTCAGCAAGGTCTTCTTCACCAACGGCGGCGCCGATGCCAACGAGAACGCCATCCGGATGGCCCGGCTCCACACCGGCCGCGACAAGGTGCTGTCGACCTATCGCTCGTACCACGGCAACACCGGTTCGGCGATTGTGGCGACGGGCGACTGGCGCCGCATCCCGAACGAGTTCGCTCGGGGCCACGTGCACTTCTTCGGCCCCTACCTCTACCGCAGCGAATTCTGGGCCACGACCCCCGAACAGGAGTCGGAACGCGCCCTGCGCCACCTGGAACGCGTGATCCAGAGCGAAGGCCCCACCTCGATCGCCGCGGTGCTGCTGGAGACCGTTCCCGGCACGGCCGGCGTGCTGCTCCCACCGCCCGGCTACCTCGCCGGAGTGCGCGAGCTCTGCGACCGCTACGGCATCATGCTCATCGTCGACGAGGTCATGTGCGGCTTCGGCCGAACCGGTCGCTGGTTCGCCTTCGACGGATACGACGTCGTGCCCGACCTGGTCACCTTCGCCAAGGGAGTCAATTCCGGCTATGTCCCGGCCGGGGGCGTGATCATGCCGGATTCCATCGCCCGAGACTGGGACACCAACGTCTTCCCCGGCGGGCTGACCTACAGCGGCCACCCGCTGGCGATGGCATCCATCGTCGCGGCGCAGGACGCGATGGAGGACGAGGGCATCGTCGAGAACGCGGCCCGGATCGGCCGCGACGTGTTCGCGCCCGGGCTGGCCGAGCTGCAGGCCAAGCACAAGATCATCGGCGAGGTGCGGGGAGAGGGAGTCTTCTGGGCGCTCGAACTCGTCGCCGACCGGGAGAGCCGCGAGCCACTCAACGGCGCCGTGATGGGCCGGATCAAGGCGGAGCTGCTCGGCCGCGGCATGCTGCCCTTCCTGATGGAGAACCGGATCCACGTCGTACCGCCCTGCGTCGTCACCGATGACGAGGCCGCGGAGGGCCTCGCCATCTACGACGAGGTGCTCGGCCTCGACCTGATCTAACCC
>DASROV010000444.1:0-5132 GCA_035646755.1 Trueperaceae bacterium
GTGTGCCGCCGGCCGCTTTGCTGTGGCCGCTGGTCGCGTTCGGGGTGCTTGTTGGCGTGATCAGCTTCGTCAACAACGGCTTCGTCGAGGCGCGCGCCGAGGCCGCCTACCAACGCCGCATCGACGAGTTCCTCTACGTGCGGCCGCCGAGCGAACTGCAGATCGACGCGGCCTACAACCTCGACGAGGGCGTCTACTTCGCGGCGCGAACCCGCGTGAATCAGGAGGAGACCAGCGGCGTGGCCGCGCTCTCCGGCGTGCTCGTCGTGCAGGCCGACGGCACCACCATCACAGCGCCGGAAGGCCAGTGGGACGCCGAGGCCCGCGTCTGGCGCCTGAGCATGTCGCAGACCACCGAGCCCGGCGAAGCCCCGCAGGCGACGGGCACCATCGAGCTGCCGTTCGAGCTCGAGGCCACCCCGCTTCAGACCCTGGCCCGCCCCGCCGAGCTGCCGTTCGATGAGTTGGTGAGGCAGCTGCGCAGGGTTGGCCGGGCCGGCGGCGACGTGGCCGAGCTGCGCTACGACGTCCATCGCCGCATCGCCGACGCCTTCAGCGCCGCCATCTTCGCGGCCTTCGCCGGCGCAATCGCGCTGCGCGTGAGGGGTCGCGAGGCGGGCTTCGCCTGGACCATGGTGCTCATGGTGCTGTTCTGGGCGCTATGGGTGCTGTCGGGAGACCTGTTCACCTCCGGCGCGCTCGGCCCGATAACCGCGGCCTGGCTGACGCCGGCACTTGCCGCTGTCGGTGCCGGGCTCATCGCCTACCGGACCATCACGCGATGAAGCGCTTCGGCCGCTATCTGCTCGCCGAGATCCTGCCGCTCTTCGCCGCCGCGCTCGTCGCCTTGGTCCTGCTGTTGATGCTGGTGGCGATGCTCGGCGTGCTGGCCGACGTGCTCGCCCGCGGCGTCTCCCCCGCCCTCGTCGCCCGCTACATGCTGTTCAAGCTGCCTGCGGCAATCGGGCCCGGCCTGCCACTGGCACTGCTGTTCGCCACGCTGCTTGCGCTCACCCGGCTGGGGCAGGACGGCGAGATAAAGGCCGCGCTCGTGCTTGGCGTGAACCCGCTGCGCTTCGTGGTGCCGGTGCTCGGCCTCGGCCTCCTGGTGAGCGCGCTGACGTTCGCCAACAACGAACTGCTCGTCCCGTACAGCGAGGCGCGGGCCGCCGAGGTCGAACGCGACATCCTCCTGCTGAGCCCCGAGACGGTGCTGCAGGAGGGCGCCTTCTTCAGCGACGCGCTCGGACGTAACATCTTCATCGGCGACATCCAGCCCGGCGGACGCTTCAACGACATCATCGTGGTAACGCCTGGCAACAGCCAGGGGCCGCGAGAGCTGATCCGCGCGGCCAGCGGGCAGGCGGTGCCCGAGCGAGGCGTGTGGCTGCTCGAAGACATCCGCTTCCAATCGTTCCGCGAGGCGTCGCTTACGCTCGACATCACCGCCGAGGAGGCGGTGCTGCCGGTGCGCGGCCTCACCGCCAGGGCCAGCACCGTCACCGACCTCGTCTACCTGCCGCTCGGCGAGCTGCTCACGCGTATCCGCAACGCCGGCAACGACTCGATGCCGGCCGAGCTCACCGCGTTGCACCGCAAGTTCGCCGAGCCGCTGGCGGCCACCGCCTTCGCGCTGTTCGCGTTGGCGCTCGGCCTCTTCACCTTCCGCAGCGGCGCCAGCATCGGCTTCGTCGCGGCGTTGCTCCTCACCTTCGTGTACTACGCCACCTGGAGCGTGACCAAGCTGCTCGGCGCCCAGGGCACGCTGGCGCCCGCAATCGCCGGCTGGTTGCCCGTCGCCCTCTACGCCGCCGGCGGGCTGGTTCTGCTGGTCGCCTCGTGGAGGCGGTAGCGCGGTGGGGCGCGGGCGACTTCTGCTCACGCTGGTCGCGCTCATGGTGCTGGCTATGAGCACCGGTTGGGCGGACGCCGCGCGCATCGTCATCGACGCCTCCGAGGACCCCGACAGCCGGCTTGAGATAAGAACCGTGACGTTACCGGGCGGCGACGAGGTCCAGCTCTACGTGCTGCAGGGCGAAGGGCTGGTCGTCACCATCGACGACGACGTGCTGGCCGCTGACCACGTCGAGTTCGACCTCACCAACCGGCTGGTGCGCGTCGTCGGTTTCGGGAGCTTCAGCAGCGGCGGCGAGACGATCGAGGGCTACGGCCTCATCATCGATCTCAGCCGCGAGAGCCTGCAGGTCGAAGACGTCCTCATCGTCACCGAGGCAATCGACGTGCGCGGCGACGAGGCCAGCCGCGTGCCCGGCCTCATCCGCGTGGCTATGGGCGAGTTCAGCCTCTGCAGCCGCTGCGGCCAGGAGGTCGAGGACTACGGCTTCACCGCCGCGCGGCTCGAGCTCTACCCCGGTGACCGGCTGGTGGCCTTCGACGTCACCGTGCTCATACGCGGCCGGCCGTTCCTCAACCTGCCGCTGATGGTGTTGCCGATGGCGCCCGCCGACCGCCAGCCGCGTCTCGAGTACCGCACCGGCACCGCCACCGAGCGCGCCCTCATCGCGGTCACCTGGCCGTACGTTGCTGGTCCTGACGCCTACGGCGACGCCGGCCTGCGCTACTACGCCGACGTCTCCCCTGGCGGCTCCGCCGTCGGCGACGCGTTGCTCGGCGGGGCGGTCGAGCGCTCCTACCTCGGCGGCTCGCTCGACCACCGGTTCTACACAGCGCGCGGCAAGGGCGTGCTGGCCGTCGACTTCACGCCGGGGTTCCTGGTCGACGACGTGAAGGAGCCACCGGCCTTCCAGGTCACCTTCGCCTACGCCGACGAAGAGCTGCTCGGGCCCCCGCTCACCTCGGTGTCGCTAAGGCGCGACGACGAGGCCAGGCCGTTCATCTGGGAGGCGGCGCTTACGCGCGAGCAGGTGGGCGCTGGCGTGCACGGCACCTTCAGCAGCCAGGTGTTCGTCGACCTCGAGGCGAGCGACGACGTGCGCTTCCCGAGCTACGCCGGCGGCCGCACGCCGCTACAGACGCTGGCCCGCGTGGAGCTAAGGCCGGAGGACCTCGCCAACCTCTCCCTCGGCCCGCTGCGCCTCGACCGCCTGCTGCTCGACCTTGGCGCGTTCCAGGACTTCAGCAACCCGATCAACCGCTCGTCCGCCCTCACCCCCACGATCACCTCGGGGCGGGTCGTCGAGTCGCACGCCGTCACCCTCGACCGCCTGGCGCTGTGGTCGGGGTTGACGCTGCAGGGCCGCACCGACTTCAGCGGCTACTACTACGGCACCGGTGAGAGGCAAGTCGAGTGGCTCAACCGCCTCGAGGCGCGGCAGGGGTTCGGCGACAGCGGCTCGCTTTCGGTGACCTACAACCGTGACGTGCGCGAGGGTGAGACCCCGTTCCGCCACGACCTCATCACCTACCGCAGCCGCACCGACCTGCTCGGCGTGCTCGTGCTGAACCCGCTGCCCTGGCTAAGAATCGAGCAGCGCGGCGGCTACGTCTTCGCCGACGACCGCAACCCTGGCGAGGTCGGCTGGGTGCCGCTGGCCTCGACCCTCACCCTGCTCGGCAACGTCGACTGGGTGACCTTGACCGTGCGCAACACCGTCGACATCGAAGAGACCGACCCCGGCACCATCGACGCCACGCTCGACCTCAGGCGGCGCGGCGAGGTGCAGCTGCAGGCGACAGTAAGGCACGTCGACGACCTCGCCGTACTCGAGGACCGCATAACCAAGCTGCCGGTTGACGACACCGCCACCTACCTCAGCGCCTCGGCGGCCATCGCCGGCGTCATCGACCTGCGGGCCAGCACCGCTTACCGCTACTCACCGCCCGCGCCCGAGCCGGGCGCGCCGGTCGACCACTTCGACGACCTCCAGGTCCAGCTCACCCTCGGCACACTGCGGCAAGACGACCGCGCGCCGGGCCTGGCGCTCACTTACGCCCGCGATCTCGACGTCGGCCGGGTGAGTGACTTCGGCGTCGAGATCACGACCCGCCTCGGCCCGCTCGAGCTGAGCGCGCTCGAGCGCCTGTCCTTGCCTACCGGCAGGATCGCGCAGAGTCGCCTGCGGGTCGAGTGGCCGAACGTCGCCGCGGCGGAGGCCGCCGGGCTCGCCTGGCTGCCACAGGAACGCCTTCGCCTTCCTGGCCATCAGGAGTTCCCACGCGACCTCAGCTACACCCTCGAGGCCGCCCCGGAGTTCGGCCAGCCGACCTGGCAGCTGCGCTTCTCGACCCGCTACGACCCGGACATGCTCGGCGGCGCTGGTGGTTACCGCGGCTCGACCCTCACCGGACGGGCCCTGCTCGACGCCCGCACCCTCGGCCCCGCTAGCTTCAGCGTCGACGGCTTCGTCGAACTGCAGTGGCGCGACCACCTGCAACCCGAGACCTACCTGAGGCGCGCCAACCTCGAACTCGGCCTGGACCTCTACGGCCGCGTCGGCCTGCAGGGGACGTTCGGCTACGGCAGCAGCTACGACGTCGGCGACAGGGAGGTCACCAGCGCGCGCCTGTCTCTAAGCGAGGTGGCGTTAGTGGTCCGGCCGCTCGACGAGCTCTACCTAGGCGCCGTGGTCACCGACGTCTGGGACCTCACCGGCAACGACCCGGGCCGACTGTTCCAGCTGCGCCCAACGTTCACGGTGGTCTGGAACCGTTGCTGCTGGGCGCTGTACGGCTCATGGAACAGTTCCACTGGTGCGGTCGCGATCACGCTGACCACGCCCGGCGCCGACCAGGGCCTCACCCAGGTGCTCGAGACCGGCTGGTTGATACCGCGGAGGCAGCAGTGAGCATAAAGTTTCAGCGCACGGACGGCACGGACCGCACGGACGGCACGGACCGCACGGACCGCACGCACCGCACGCACCGCACGCACCGCACCGCGGGCGCAGCACCGGCGCCCCTCCTCGGCCTTTTGCTGGCCGGCGTGCTCGGCCTCGCCGCCTGTACCGGCACCTCCGAACCGCGGCCGCCAACGCTGCTCGTCGTCGGGACCCAAGTCGCCGGCGTTCCGCAGCTGCTGCTGGTCGAAGACGTCACCGGCACGGCGCCGGCCGGTGAGCCACGCCTGGAGCCGCTACCTAGTTCGGCCCGCGCCCTGCTGGCCGCCGCCGTCGACTTCGACCTCGAGGACCGCGCCCTCACCAGGCCGGCGC
>DASROV010000445.1:0-9046 GCA_035646755.1 Trueperaceae bacterium
GGTCTACCGGGTGCCGAGGGGCCCGACAGGATCCGAACGGGCCACGACGACGCGCCCGCCCGATGGTCTCTAGCGCATCTCCTTCAAGGTAGGTCGCGAGTCGCGCCGAGGTACATCGCGCCGATGTCGTCGCGCACCCGCAGCTCGGCCGCCGGACCGGTGATGCGCACGTGTCCGTTCTCCATCACGATCCCATGGTCGACGAACTCGAGAGCCTGACGAGCGTTCTGCTCGACCATCAGCACGGCCGTGCCGGCACGGCTGATGTCACGAACGTTCTCGAAGGTCGTCCGCACAGCGCGCGGCGCCAGGCCGGCGGTCGGTTCGTCGAGTAGCAGCAGAGCCGGGTCGGGCATCAGAGCCCGCGCCATGGCCAGCAGTTGCCGTTGTCCACCCGACAGCGTGCGGGCCTGCTGCTTGCGGCGCTCCGCGAGCAAGGGGAAGCGTTCGCTGAGCTCTCGCGCGCGCCTTACCGTGGCGCGCTGGCCCAGGGTGGAGCCGCCCATCTCCAGGTTCTCCAGCACGCTCATCGAACCGAAGACGTTCTCGACCTGCGGCACGTAGCCGATGCCGCGTCTGACGATTGCTTCGGTCGCCTCGCCGCCGATGCGCTGGCCCCGGAACGTCAGCGTGCCCGCGGTGGGCGTCACCAGGCCGAGCAGGGACTTCATCAGCGTGCTCTTGCCCGCGCCGTTGGGGCCGAACACCAGCACCTGCTCGCCCTCGCCGACCTGCAACGAGACGTCGAAGAGGATCTGCAGCGGGCCGTAGCCCGCGTCGAGGTGCTCGACTTGTAGCAGGGGAGGGGGCCTCACGTGGCGCCACTCATGTCACGCTACTCATGTCACACCACCCAGGTAGGCCTCGAGCACGCGCGCGTCGCGCTGCATGGCGCCGGGGGCGCCCTGCGCAAGCACCTTCCCCTGGTGCATGACGACCACGTGGTCGCACAGCTGCATGATCAGGTCCATGTCGTGCTCGACCACGAGTACGGTCACGCCGCGCTCACGCAGGTCGGCGATGCGCGCCATCAGGGTGCGCGTCAAGGTCTGGTTGACGCCGGCCGCCGGCTCATCGAGTAGCAGCAACCGGGGGTCGGCCATCAGCGCTCGGCCCAGGGTGAGGAGCTTGCGCTGGCCGCCCGAGAGGCTGTCGGCGCGGGCGCCGGCTAGGTGCTCGAGGCCGAGGAACGCGAGCAGCTCAAGCGCGCGGTCCATGAGGGTCCCCTCGCGTGACCGCGTCGCCTCGTTCGGCAGCAGGCTGCCCCACAAGCCTTCGCCCGGGTGCCGGTTGCCGCCGACCATGAGGTTCTCCCACACCGACATCGCGGTGAAGATGCGGGGCGTCTGGAAGGTCCGAGCGAGGCCGGCGCGGGCGATGACGTCCGGCGCCTTGCCGCGCAGTTCGAGCGCGTCGAGCCTAACGCTGCCGCTGTCGGCCCTGGTGACGCCGGTGATGAGGTCGAAGAGCGTCGATTTGCCGGCGCCGTTGGGCCCAATCAGCCCCGTGACGCTGCCACCTCGCACGTCGAAGCTAACGCCGTCGACCGCTTTGAGCCCGCCGAACGACCTACCTACGTCCTCCACCTGCAGTAGCGGCGTGGCCTGAAGATCTGTTGCCGCCATCACGCCGCGTCTTGCTCGGGTGAGGTCAGCTTGCCGGGCGGTGGCGGCCGCAGCCGTTCCGGCATGATCCCGCGCGGGAAGTAGCGCACCACGGCGATCAGCATCAGGCCGATGATCACGAACCGCAGCGATGGCACGAAGCTGGGATTGAGCCTGGTGAGCGGCTCGAAGAAGGGGACGTTGCCGAGGAAGCGGGTGGCCTCGGTGATGGCCATGAGAACGATGGCCCCAAGGACCGCACCTACTGGGTTGCCGCGGCCGCCGAGGAGCAGCGCCAGCCACACCTGGAAGGTGATGATGGGCACAAACTGGCCGACGTGCACGATGCCGAGTGAGTGGGTCCAGAGGGCGCCCGCCAAGCCCGCTAGCGCGCCGCCGAGCGCGAAGGCGCGGAGCTTGAGCCCGGCCGCAGGCTTGCCGAGCGCTAGGGCCGCCACCTCGTCGTCGCGAACAGCCCTCAGCGCCCGCCCGAAGGGCGAGGCCGTAAGCCGCACGGTCACCGCCAGTAGTATTCCGACCACTACGACGGTGAGAAGCAGGTAGGCGTAAGGGTAGAGGTCGATAGGGATCGGACCGCCCCGCCCCGGTTGCGGCACGTTATAGATCCCGAACTGGCCGCGCGTTAGCCAGTCCTCGTTGGTGAGGACGCTGCGGACGATCTCGGCCATGGCGAAGGTGGCCACCGCCAGGTAGTGCGACGACAGGCGCACACTGGTCGCGCCGATGAGCAGCGCCAGGAGCCCGGCGGCGACACCCGCCGCCACGAAGGCGAGAGGCACGGGCAGCCCGACGCCCAGCTGGTACTGCCCGCCGGCCGCGAGGTAGGCCTCGCTGCCCTTCGGCGGCAGCGACAACAGGGCGCTGGTGAAGGCCCCTACCGCGAAGAAGGCGACATGCCCGAAGTTGAGCATGCCCGCCAGGCCGAACTGCAGGTGCAGGCCGAGGGTCATAACCCCGTAGATGAGCGCGAGCGTGAGCAGCCCGACGAGGTAGGCCGAGAGGGCCATCAGAAGCTACCTCGCAACAGGCCCCGGGGCCGGATGAGCAGCACGACGACGAGCAGCGCGAAGGCGAAGGCGTGGCCGTAGTCGGGGGCGATGTAGGTGGCGCCGAGCTCGATGCCGAGCCCGACGATGAGCGCGCCGAGCATGGCGCCGTAGGGATTGCCGATGCCGCCGAGCAGCACGGCGGCGAACACCACGAGCAGGAAGCTCCAGCCCATTATCGGCTGCAACGCGATCTGCGTCATGCCGAGCAGCACGCCGCCGAGCGCGGCGATGGCGGCGCTGAGGAACCAGGTCGTGGCCAGGACGCGCGCGGTGGCGATGCCAGAGGCGCGCGCGAGCGTGGGGTTGTCGCTGGTGGCGCGCATCATCTTGCCCATGCGGCTGTAGCGGAGCATCAGGTGCACGGCCAACATCGCGATGATGGCGATGACGACGACGAGCACGGGGACCTTGGGGAGGAACAGCTCGCCCGCGCGCCACGGCCTCAGCAGTGGGAGCGGGAAGCGGATCGGGCTCGAGCCGAAGGTCATACGCACCAGGTTCTGCAGCATGAACGCGAGACCGACGCTGGTGACGAGCAGCGGCAGGAAGCCGCGCTCCAGGATGGGGTCGAAGAACTGCCGGGCGAGCAGCACGCCGACGATGCCGACGACCACCATCACCGCCAGCGCCGCCAACGGGAGCGGCCAGCCGAACGACACGGCGACCACCGTAAGGTAGGCGCCAAGGGTGAGCAGCTCGCCGTAGGAGAAGTTGATGAAGCGCGTGACGCCGTACGACAGCGACAGGCCCACCGCACTGAGGCTAATGACCGCGCCCGTCGCGAGGCCGAAGATGATGGTCTGCAACAGCCCTGTCACGGGCGCGAGATCGTTACGTTACTGGAGCGCGTCGGCGGGAAGGATGGTGACGGTCGTCCACGCACCGTCGACGACCCTCTTGATCGCGAACGGGGCGGTGATGTTGCCGTATTCGTCGAAGTCGACCGGGCCGACGAGGCCCTGGTAGTCGATCTCGTTGCCGGCCTCGAGCGCCTCCTTGCCGCTGGTGAAGTCGTGCACGACTACCTTGTCGGCACCTGGGTCGGTGACGGGGCGGATGTTGGCCGTGATCGTGGCGCGGGTCACCTCGCCGTCGTCACGCGCGGCGCGGGCCATCGCGAGCGCCATGACGTTCATGGCGTCGTAGGTGTTGGTCCCGAAGATCTGCGCGTCCTGGCCGTTGTAGGCCTTGAGGCGTTCGGCGAAGGTGGCGTTGAGCTCGGCGCTCTCCGGCGCCGCGACCTCTTCGAGGCCGTAGATGCCTTCGACGAGCGCGGACGTGGCGAGGTCGATGTAGTCGTCGGTTGTCTGGTCCTGGGTGACGAACCAGGTGCCCTCGTAGCCCGCCTGGAAAGCCGCCTGCATGATGCGCGCGGAGTCTTCAGGGCTGGCCACCAAGACGATTACGTCAGGGTCGTGGGAGAGCGCTTCCATCGCCTCGGAGCGGTAGGTCGGCTTGTCGGGCGTGAACTGGAGGCTGGCCACGACCGGCGTGCCGAAGTCGGCGAACGAGGTCTGAACCGGCTCCTCGAACGACACCATGGCGGGGGCCCTGGCGACCATCAGCACAGGCCGGCTGAAGGCGCTGCCGGTGCCTAGGTACTCGCTGTCGGTGGCGGCACGCGCGATGGCGCGCCCACCGAGCGAGTCCGACGGCACGGTGCGGAAGATGTACTCGGTGTTGAACTCGTCGAGTGCGGTGGTGCCCGCCGTGGGCGTGACGATGGGCACGCCGGAGTCGACGATGAGCTGCTGGGAGCCGGAGATCGACAGCGACGTCGGCCCGATGAGTCCGAGCACGCCGTCGGCGTTGATGAGCTTCTGAGCGGCGGTGAAGCCGGTATCGACGGTGCCTTCGGTGTCGCCTTGGAGCAAGCGTATCTCCGCGCCGTCGATGCCGCCCGAGGCGTTCACCTCGTCGGCGATCATCTGCGCTACGGGCTGCACGTTGGCGCCGACCCAGTCGTACTGCCCGGTGAAGGGCAACAGCAGTCCGATCTTGAGCGTGTCGTCTTGCGCCATGGCGAAGCCACCGAGGACGGTGGTGAGGATTAGCAGCGTCCGTTTCATGTCTCTCCTTCGCACGAGTGAATCTCTGGTCGTGACGGGATCATATCACCGGCCCGGTAGTGGTCCCGACGGCGACGGCGAGCTCGGGTGCAACACGCCCGCCCCTCGTTGTCCGCCGCTCACGGGCCGTGATAGCGTTTCACCATCCACGCCGTAAGCGCCCCCTGGCCGTGGCCCCGAAAAAGGGTGATTAGACATGGCTGTAGCTGTAGTCGGTACGGGCTTCATCGGCCCCGTGCACGCCGAGGCGCTCCGGCGCCTATCGGTCGAGGTGCGGGGAATTCTCGGTTCGAACGCCGAGAAGGGTCAAGCGGCGGCGAGCGCACTCGGCCTCACGGTCGCTTACCGCGATTACGACGAGATCCTGTCTGACCAGGCTGTCGACGTAGTCCACCTCGCCTCCCCCAACAACACCCACTTCGATTACGCCAGAAGAGCGCTGGGGGCGGGCAAGCACGTCGTCTGCGAGAAGCCGCTGGCGATGAACAGTGAGGAGACCGCGGAACTGGTGCGGCTGGCCCGCCAGCACGCCAACCTGGTCACCGCCGTCAACTACAACATCCGCTACTACCCGATGGCGCTGCACGCTCGCCACCTCGTCCGCAGCGGCGAACTGGGCACCCCGTACCACGTTAACGGCTCCTACCTTCAGGATTGGCTCTTGTTCGAGAACGACTGGAGCTGGCGGGTCGAAGCCGGCGCCGGCGGGGCGCTGCGGGCGGTAGGCGACATAGGCACACACTGGCTTGACCTGCTCCAGTGGATCACCGGTCTCAAGGTCACCGCGCTCGTCGCCCACCTCGCGACCTTCCTGGAGAAGCGCCGCAAGCCGAGCCAGAGCGCGGGGACCTTCGCGAACACAGGGAATGAACCCTCGGGAGAGTGGACCGAAGTCGATACCGAGGACTACGCCGCCGCCTTGCTCGAGTTCGAGTCGGGCGTCACCGGGACCTTCCACGTCTCGCAGGTGAACGCCGGCCGCAAGAACAGGCTCGGCTTCGAGATCGCCTGCTCAAACGGGAGCGTCGCCTGGGATGGCGAGCGACCGAACGAGCTGTGGATCGGCCACCGCGGGCGGCCCAACGAGATCCTCATCAAGGATCCCTCGCTACTGTCTCCAGTGGCCGCCGCCCACGCCGACTACCCTGGCGGACACGCCGAAGGCTTCCCGGACACCTTCAAGCAGCTCTACCGCGACATCTACGGCTACATCGAGGCCGGCGACTACTCCGCCCCAAGGAGTTTCCCTACCTTCGAGGACGGACATCACGAGGCGCTGCTCTGCGAAGCGATTCTGCGGAGCCATCAGGAGCGGCGCTGGGTGAGCACCGCGGAAGGGACCACGACGTGAAGCTTGGGTTCATGACGGCGATACTGCCCGACCTCTCGCTTGAAGAGGCGCTGCGTTTCGCCGCGGAGGAGGGCTTCGAGTGCGTCGAGGTGATGTGCTGGCCCACCGACGCCAGCGACAAACGGCGCTACGCCGGCGTGACCCACATCGACGTCAACCACTTCGGCGCCGAGGAGGCAGAGGAGGTCAGGCGGCTGAGCAAGCAGTACGGCGTCGAGATCTCCGGGCTCGGTTACTACCCCAACCCGCTGACGGCCGACGCGGACGAACGCCGGACCTACGTCGGGCACATCCGCAAGCTGATAGAGGCCTCCGCCCGGTTGGGCGTGGGCGTGGTCAACACGTTCGTCGGGCGCGATCCGAAGAGGATGGTCGAGGAGCAATGGGGCGACTTCGAGGAGGTCTGGAATCCCCTGGTCGAACTCGCCGAGCAGCAGGGCGTGCGTATAGGCATAGAGAACTGCCCGATGCTGTTCAGCAGCGACGAGTGGCCGGGCGGCAAGAACCTCGCCTTCTCCCCCGAGATCTGGGAGGAGATGTTCGAGCGCATCCCGAGTAGGAGCTTCGGCCTCAACTTCGACCCCAGCCACCTCGTCTGGCAGCAAATAGACATCGATCGGGCCTTGCGTGAGTTCGCCGACCGACTGGTCCACGTACACCTCAAGGACGAGCGGATCGATGACGACCTTCTCTACCGGCGCGGCGTCAACGGGCTTGGTTGGCACGTGCCGAAGATCCCGGGACTGGGCAGCATCGATTGGGACTCGTTCTTCAGCAGCCTAATGCGGGCCGGTTGGACTGGCCCACTGCAGCGTATGGACAAGGAGCGCATGAACGAGGTTGCCGACAAGTTGCTCAAGCGCGTCGGCATCTCCAAGGATATTCCGGCCACCACCCCGGTTCGACACCTCTCGGGCGGCGAGCGTCAGGCGGTATCGATCGCGCGCGCCCTGCATTTCGACAGCGAGCTGATCATCCTCGACGAACCCACGAACAACCTGGGCGTGGAGGAGACACAGGGGGTCCTGCGGTTCGTTCGCGAGGCGCGAGACAGCGGCCACTCGAGCATCTTCATCGCCCACAACATCCACCACGTCATGCAGGTGGTCGACCGCATCGTCGTGCTGCGGCGTGGCCGAGTGGTTGCCGACGATATCGACCCGAAAGCGATGACCGTCGCCGAGGTCGAGCGGGTGATCACCGGCTTCGTGGCCGCCTGACCGATGGTCCGCGCGTAGGTTCACGCGTAGTCCGAGTTCGAGCGCCCTTGCGCGGTTAGCTAACGCACCTCGCTGCCGTCGTCGAGGTCGCGGTCGAGCGTGATCAGGCTTAGCTGCCCCGCGTCGTCCTCGGCCGCCAGGATCATGCCATGGCTCTCGACGCCGCGCAGCTTCACCGATTGCAGGTTGGTGACGAGCACCAGGCGCTTGCCAACCAGGTCGTCGGGCTGGTAATGGGCCTTGATGCCTGAGACCACCGTGCGGGTCTCAGGACCCATGCGCACGGTCAATACCAGGAGCTTGTCGGCGTTGGGGTGCTGCTCGGCGGCCTCCACCGTCACGACCCGCAGCTCGAGGCGCCCGAAGTCGTTGATGGTGATCTCGGCCTTGTGCTCGAGCTCCAGTTCGGGTACTGGTTCGGGCTCAGGCTCGGGTTCAGGCTCCGGCTCGGCCGCAGCGGCTGGCGCCGCGATCTCCTGGGCGAGCGCATCGAGGTCGATGCGCGGGAACAACGGTTCGCCCGGTGAGGTCCTCGTGCCGGGCGGGATGAGCCCCCACTGGCCGGCGTGGGCCAGCTCGAACGGGGCGTTACGAATGCCCAGCTGTTTGCGCAGCTCGTGAGCCTTGCTTGGGATAACCGGGTCGAGCAGGATGCTCGCGCAGCGCAGCGCCTCCAGCAGCGTGTTGAGCACCGTGTCGAGACGGGCGGCCGACGCCTCGTCTTTCGCCAACTCCCACGGCTTGGTGTCGGTGATGTACTTGTTGGCGCGCCGCACGGCCTCCATCACGCTCTCCAGCGCGCGGTCGTACTGCAGCTCGTCGAAGAGCCGCGTGAAGCGCGGTGGCAGCTCGGTGAACGCCTGACGTAGCTCGACGTCGATCGGCTCCATGTCGACAGGAGCAGGTACCACGCCGTTGCGGTAGCGGCCGAGCATGCCGAGTGTGCGGTTGAGCAGGTTGCCGAGGTCGTTGGCGAGGTCCGCGTTGATGCGCTCGGCGATGGCCGGCTCGGTGAAGCCGGCGTCGAGCCCGTAGTTCATGTCCCTAACCAGGAAGTAGCGGAAGGCGTCGTTGCCGTACTTCTTCATCAGGTCGAGCGGCCTGACCACGTTACCGAGCGACTTGCTCATCTTGCGCTCGTCGTAGAGCCAGTAGCCGTGGACGTTGAGATGCTGGTAGACCGGGATGCCCGCCGCCTTCAGCATTATCGGCCAGAACAGCCCGTGCGGCTTGAGGATGTCCTTGGCGATGAAGTGCTCGACGTGCGGCCAGTAGCGCTCGACGGCGCCGCGGTCGACCAGCGCCGAGTAGTAGTTGATGAGGGCATCGAACCAGACGTAGGTGACGTGCTCCTCGTCCCACGGCAGCGGGATGCCCCAGGGCACGCGCTCGCGCGGGCGGCTTATCGAGAGGTCGCCGATGGGCTCGCGCAACATGGCGAGCACCTCGTTGCGGTAACGCTCGGGCCTGATGAGGTCGGGCTGCTCGTGCAGCAGGTCGTGCAGCCAGGTGCGGTACTTCTCCATGCGGAAGAAGTAGTTGGCCTCGGTGCGGTATTCGGGAGCGATCTCGTGTTGCGGGCACTTGCCGTCGACGAGCTCCTTCTCGGTGTAGTAGCGCTCGCACTTCACGCAGTACAGGCCGGCGTACTCGCCGTAGACGATGTCGCCTGCGTCGTAGACGCGTTGGAGTACCTCGCGGACTACCTTCTTATGACGTTCCTCGGTGGTGC
>DASROV010000446.1:0-4264 GCA_035646755.1 Trueperaceae bacterium
GCGTGCACATCCAAACCGACATGAGTGCGTCCTACAATCATCACTGGCCTCCCTCACATATGTGGCTCTACGACCTGGGCCATCCAGGTGCAACCCACGGTTTATGCGAGCGGAGGCCCTACGTCAACCCATATCGTCTAAGGACTGCCGAGGCCGTCCGCGACCTGCGCTTGACAACCAGTGACCTCATCCCTATAGTTAACCACTCTGTTAATTAAAGGGGAGGTAAAGTGCTTCAATCCGGCGACCAACTCAGCAGCACCTTCGCGGCCCTCGCGGACCCAACCCGGCGCGCCATCCTCAGCAGGTTGACGCTAGGGGAGGCCACCGTGAAGGAGCTGGCTGAACCGTTCTCGATCAGCCCGCCGGCCATCTCCCGGCACCTCAAGGTGCTCGAGCGAGCCGGGCTGATCTCACGCGGCCGCACGGCCCAGTGGCGCCCTTGCCGCCTGGAGTCCGAGCCGCTCGAACAGGCCGCGAGGTGGTTACAAGGAAGCCGCGAGCAATGGGAAGCGGGCGCCGACAGACTTGCTCTCTTCCTTACGTCCCAAGACACGCACGAACGTTGAAGACGGGAGCAACCAACATTACCGACACCGCCACCAGTACAGCCGCCGCAGGAGCCGAAACCGCGCACGACCTCATACTCGAACGGGTGTTCGACGCACCGCCTGCGCGCGTCTATCAGGCTTGGACCGATCCCGAGATCCTCAAGCAGTGGTTCGCTCCGAAGCCGTACACCACGCCAAGCGCCGAACTCGACGTCCGGCCGGGTGGCGCCTCGACGATCGTCATGCGTGATCCAGACGGCAACGACTTTCCCAACCGCGGCGTCTACCTCGAGGTCGAGCCGGGCCGCAAGATCGTCTCCACCGACGCCTACGTGGAGGCCTGGCAGCCCTCGCAGCGCCCGTTCATGACCATGATCCTCACCTTCGACGACGCCGGCAACGGTCGCACCAAGGCGCGCTACGTGGTGCGCCACTGGACCGAAGAGGCGCGCAAGCAGCACGAAGACATGGGCTTCTACGAGGGCTGGGGCCAGTGCGCTGACCAGCTCGCGGCGTTGCTCAAAGAGCGGGGCTAAGGGCTAGGGAGTCCCGCGCGTCATCGGCATGCGTCGAGACGCGTTAACCTCGACGGCCATGACCGCGCACCCGCCACAGGTTCCGCTCGCGGTGCTCGACCTCGCCCACATCGGCGCGGGGTCGAGCGCCACGCAGGCGCTACGTGACTCGGTCGAGCTGGCGCGCCACGCCGAGCGGCTCGGCTACCGCCGTTACTGGTTCGCCGAGCATCACGGCATGCCTAGCATCGCCAGCTCGGCGCCCGAGATCCTCATCGGCCACGTCGCCGCGGCCACCAACAGCATCCGCGTCGGCTCGGGCGGGATCATGCTCCCCAACCACGCGCCACTGCGGATAGCCGAGGCGTTCCACACCTTAGAAGCTCTGCACCCGGGCCGGATCGACCTCGGCATCGGCCGCGCACCCGGCGCCGACCGCGCCGTGATGGCGGCCATGCGGCCGTTCGACGCCGAACAGTTCCCCGCGCAGCTCCAGGAGTTGCTGGCGCTGTCGCGCGGCCAGTTCCCGCCCGAGCATCCGTTCCACCGCGTGCGAGCCGTGCCAAGCGACGTCGACCTGCCGCCGGTCTGGCTCCTCGGCTCGAGCGGGGCCAGCGCCCGTTTGGCGGGCGTGCTCGGCTTGGGCTACAGCTTCGCTAGCCACTTCAGCAAGGCCCCGGCGGCGCCGCCTATCCAGGCCTACCGAGCTTCGTTCCAACCCTCCGAGCAGTTCGCCCGGCCGCATGCCATCCTGGCGGTTTCGGTCGTGTGCGCCGAGACGGCGGAGCACGCCGCGTACCTGGCCGGTTCGCTCGACCTCTCGTGGCTGCGCTTCAAACGGCAGGAGTTCGGGCCCATTCCCACCCCCGAGCAGGCGGCGGCCTACCCGTACGACGCCAGCGAACGCGCCTTCATCGCCGAGAACCGCTTGACGCACTTCGTGGGCGCCCCCGCCGACGTCGCCGGACGCATCGCCGCCCTGGTGGAGCAGACCATGGCCGACGAGGTGATGGTGACGACGATGGTCCACGCGCACGCCGACCGCATGCGCTCGTTCGAGCTCTTGGCCGCGGCCTGGGCGGAACTCGACCTAAGGGACGCCCTTGGCGCAACTAAGCTGGCGGCTACTGACGAGAGCGACCCGCCCGTCGCTACCCCAACGGAGAGGAGTGCCTGACCCATGTGCCGGAACATAAGACCGTTGTTCAACTACGACCCGCCCTCGACCGAGGCCGACGCCCGTGACGCCGCCTTGCAGTTCGTGCGCAAGGTGAGCGGCTACAACAAGCCGTCGGAGGTCAACCGGGAGGCTTTCGACACCGCGGTCGACGAGATCGCCAGGGCGGCCAACGTGCTGTTGGCCTCGCTGCAGACCACGGCCCCGCCGCGCGACCGGGCGGCCGAAATCGAGAAGGCGCGCCTCGACGCCACCAAGCGCTTCGGCGCCCCGGCGAGCTAAGGCCGCTAACCGCGCCCGCTGGCTGAGGCCGCTAACCGATAAGTGACTCGGAGGCGGCCCGTTCGGCGGCCTCCGCCGTCTCCTCGAACAGCTCGCGCAGGCGCGCTTCCTGCTCCTCGGAGAGGTTCGTGGAGATCAGCTCGGGACCGAGGTGCCTGAGCGCGTCGGCGACCTTATCGGGTGCCTGAGTGCTCGCCAGGAGCAGCAGCGCCGAGGTTCCCGGAGTGACCTTGGCGCGCATCTTCTTGATGAAGTCGTCATTGATGCCGATGTCGGTGAGCGCGCCGCCGATGGCGCCGGAGGCCGCGCCGATGGCGGCGCCGAGCAGGGGCATGAGGAAGATAAGGCCTATGAGCAGGCCCCAGAAGGTGCCGCCGAGAGCGCCCATGCCGGTAGTGTGGCCTGCCTCACCCGCGGGCCTTTGGCATCCTGCGGCCAACTGAGCACGGCGGCGTCGGCCAGCTGCACCAGGTGTTGAGACTGCAGCCCTCTTAACGACTCCAGTGCCATGCTGGCCTCTTCAGCCTTGTCGAACTTCCATGCCGATAGTGTTGCCATCTAGTCCACCTCCAGGAGGGCGTGTTGACTCCTGACTCTAGAAGGTGACCATGAGAGGCCTACTGCGCGGACGATCCTGCTGCGGTGGTAAGGCGAGGCCGGCCAGACGACCTCAGACCTTGACCTGCTTCTCCTCGTCGTCGAGGCGGGGGATCAGCTCGTCGAAGAACAGGCCCTGAAGTTTCAAGCGGTAGCCGTCGGGTTTGATGATCACTTCGAGGTAGACCTGCTCGCTCTTGTGGCCGTTGGTGTCGAGCAGCAGGGCGCGGCCCTGCGAGGCCACGTTGACCCCGCCCCTTACCGGCGTGTGGCCGTAGATGCCGAGACGGTATTCGCTGTCCTCGAAGAAGTCCTTGTCCTCCTGGATCCAGCGCCTGCGGTTCTCGAGGTAGAAGCTCTGGTCGTAGGTGTTGTGCTCAGGAAGGGGGCCGACGTGGGCGAGGTGCAGGCCCTCGACCATTACCTCGTACGGCCACGACGAGATCCACTCCTTTAGCTCGGGGTCGAGCGCGTTGCCGTAGCCCGGCTTCCACTCCAGGTGAGCGACGTCGTCGGTGCGCAGCGGGCCCTGTTCCTCGGTGATCGCGTTGAAGTCGTGGTTGCCCATGATTATCGTCATGCGGCCCTCAGGTAGGCGGTCCTGAAAGCCCTTGACCTCGCGCAGGAAGCGCTCCTGGACCTTCTCGGCACGCTCGAGATGGCGCGGGTTGTACTCGTCGTAGCGTCTAACGTTGATCAGGTCGGCGTAGCGCTCACGGCTCTTGGCGTGCACCAGGTCGCCGAGCAGTACGAGGCGCACGTCGCCTTCGCGCAAGGTCTCGGTAGGCTTGTTGCGTTCGTCGGCAAGGCCAGCCGAGCGCAACATCTGCCATAGCTTCTCGGGTTGTACGTGAATGTCGCCGATGACGATCAGGCGCACAGGTCTACCTCATTCAAAGTCCGGTAGCCGAACTGTGAAAAGGCCGGCGACGCCGTTCTCAATTCTCTGCTGTCGACTCCAGGATCGGGAGTGGATCCACGGGGTCGCCGGCGACCCGTATCTCGAAGTGAAGGTGTGAGCCCGTCGAGTTGCCGGTACTGCCGATGTGCGCGAGGATGGCTCCGGTATCGACCCGCTGCCCCTCCGTCACGAGGATCTCGGAAGCATGCGCGTAGAAGTACTCGGTGTCGCCGTCTTCGAT
>DASROV010000447.1:0-6891 GCA_035646755.1 Trueperaceae bacterium
ACCCTCGGCCAGCGCGTCGCGCAGGCGGCCGTAAGGCGCAAGCAGGTCGCCGGCGTAGGGGTCGAAGCTGGTCGAGACGAGCTCGGGATCGGCGTCGGCACCGCCAACGGGCGAACCGGGACCCAGCCACAGCGACCAGCCGAGCAGGGCCGCGACGAGCAGGGCCGCGCCGACCAGCACCAGGCCGAGCGGCAGCCACCTGGCGCGCGTCACGGCGGGCGGAGACGTCATCGTTCGAGTGTAAGAAAGGCGCAGCGGCAGCGGGTGAGCGGGTAGGCGAATGTCACTTATCTCGCACGAAGCGCCTAAGGGTATCGCACGAAGCGCTTAGGGGCGAAGGGAGGAGCAAAGGGCGGAGTAGCGCTGTGCCGCGGCGGCATGGCAGAGGACAGACGTCCCGAATTCCGTGGGGTATGCTTTGCGCACAGTTCGCGCACCGCACGGCTTGTCCTTGCTCACGAGGGCAAGCCGCTTCCTAACGGGCCGAGAAGTTCCGGAGGTTCGAAACATGGCTATGAGAGTGCGGGTCACTCAACAAGGATACGAGCGTCTACTGGCGACGCTCGAACAGGAGCGGGAGCGCCTCGAGGAGGCGACCCACATACTGCAGGAGCTTACCGGCTCCTCTGACGACTACGACGATTCTGGCCTCGAGGATGCCAAGACCGAGAAAGCCCGGATCGAGCAGCGTATCGACGATCTCGAGGATCAGCTCGACCGCGCCGATGTCATCGAGGAGCACGCCTCCGACCGCGTCGACCTCGGCGCCATCGTGACCCTGGCCGACGCCGACAAGGACACCTTCACGGTCCAGGTGGTGTCGCCGGTCGAGGCCGGCGTGCTCGAGGGCGACATACCGAAGGTTTCAGACGAGTCACCACTCGGCAAAGCGCTTATCGGCCGCCGGGCCGGCGACCGCTTCGAGGTGAGCATCAACGAGCGCACCTCGCGTTACACCGTCGAAGAGATCGCCTAACCTAGCGCCGACTTTTTCGATGCCCGACGACACGTCCAACGAGCAACGCGACCAACGCCTGCGCAACCTGCAGGCGTTGGTCGCGCGTGGGCTCGAGCCGTACCCATACTCGTACCGGGCCAGCCACACGGCGGCCGAGCTTCACGACCTGCACGCCGGGCTCGAGGCCGGTACGCGCCTCGATGGCGGCGAGGTCACGGTTGCCGGCCGCGTCATGCTGCTGCGCATGCTCGGCAAGCTGACGTTCGCGACGCTCCAAGACGCCAGCGGCCGGATCCAGGTCTCGTTCCAGAAGGACGAGCTCGACGATTACAACGCGCTGAAGAAGTTCGACCTCGGCGACTGGGTCGCGGTGACCGGCTCCCCGTACGCCACCAAGACCGGTGAGCTCACCGTGGGGGCCAGCTCCTTCCGGCTGCTGGCCAAGGCGCTGCGGCCGCTCCCCGACAAGCACCACGGCTTGGCCGACAAGGAGGCGCGCTACCGGCAGCGCTACCTCGACCTCATCGTGAGCCCCGAATCGCGCCGGGTTTTCACCTTGCGGGCGCAGGCCGTCTCCTTCATCCGCCGCTTCCTCGACGACCTTGGTTTCATCGAGGTCGAGACGCCGGTGCTGCAGGCGATACCGGGCGGAGCCGAGGCGCGGCCGTTCATCACTCGTCACAACGCCCTCGATCACGACTTTCACCTGCGCATCTAGCTCGAGCTCTACCTCAAGCGGCTCATCGTCGGCGGCTTCGAGGCGGTGTACGAGATCGGTCGCAACTTCCGCAACGAGGGCATCAGCTACAAGCACAACCCCGAGTACACGATGCTCGAGGCGTACTGGGCCGGCCGGGACTACCTCGATATCCTCGACCTCGTCGAGCGGATGTACTCGGGGCTGGTGCAGGAGCTCCTCGGCACCATGAAGTTGAGCTACCAGGGCCAGGCTCTGGACTTCACGCCGCCGTGGCCGCGGGTCGACTACACCGGCGAGCTCGCCAGCAGGGCGGGCATCGACTTCGACGTGCTCGACGAACAGAGGTTGCGGGCCTGGGCCGCCGAGCGCTACCCCGCGCGCGGCGAGGGCGGCGAGCCGCCTCTGGCCGAGAGGCCGATGAGTCAACTGCTCGCGAAGCTCTACGACATCCACGTCGAGCCCCATATCGTCGGACCGGTGTTCGTGATGGACTACCCCGAAGTGATTAGCCCGTTGGCCAAGAGGCACCGCTCGCGGCCCGGCCTCGTCGAGCGCTTCGAGCCGGTCGCCGTCGGCATGGAGCTCGGCAACGCGTTCAGCGAGCTGAACGACCCCATCGACCAGCGGCGCCGCTTCGAGCTGCAGGAGGCCATGAGGCTCGGCGGGGACGACGAGGCCCAGCGCCTCGACGAAGACTTCCTCGCCGCGCTCGAGTACGGCATGCCCCCTACCGGTGGTCTTGGCCTCGGCATCGATCGCCTCGCCATGCTGCTGGCCGACGCGCCGAGCATCCGCGACGTCGTGCTGTTCCCGCTGCTGAAGCCGCGCTGACAGGGCCGGCTGAGCGAAAGTACACCAGCCACGCCGCCGCTCACGCGGTTACCATCGGCGACGATGACCGATTCGTTCAACGACACGCCCGACTGGGTGAAGGACGCGGTGTTCTACCAGATCTTCCCCGATCGGTTCGGCCGCAGCGACCGACTCCCCAAGACCTGCAACCTCGAATCGTGGGACAGCCCGCCCACCGTCCACGGCTACAAGGGTGGCGACCTGCTGGCGGTCAGCGAGCGCCTCGTCTACCTCGGCGACCTTGGAGTCAACGCGCTCTACCTCACGCCGATCTTCCAGTCAGCATCGAACCACCGCTACCACACCCACGACTACTTCCGGGTCGACCCGATGCTCGGCGGCGACGCAGCGTTGAAGGAGCTTCTCGAGCGCGCGCACCAAGCCGGCATGCGCGTGATCCTCGACGGCGTGTTCAACCACGCCAGCCGCGGCTTCTTCCAGTTCAGCGACATCCTCGAGAACGGCGCCCACAGCGCCTACCTCGACTGGTTCAACGTGCGCTCCCACCCGCTTAACGCGTACGGCGGAGGCGAGCTCGGCTACGACGCCTGGTGGAACCTGCCGGCCCTGCCGAAGTTCAACGTGCGCTCCCCCGCCGTGCGCGAGTACCTGTTGTCGGTGAGCGAGCATTGGCTGCGCTTCGGCGCCGACGGCTGGCGGCTCGACGTGCCGTCGGAGATCGACGACGACTCGTTCTGGCGTGAGTTCAGGCGGCGCTGCCGCGCCGTGAAGCCCGAGGCCTACGGCGTCGGCGAGATCTGGGACGAGGCCGGTCGCTGGCTGGCCGGGGATATGTTCGACGGCGTCATGAACTACCCGTTGACGCGGGCCATCTTCGGGCTCGTCGGCAGGCAGCTCGAGCAGCACGAGCTGGCCAAGAGCGGACTTGGACGCATCGCCCCGCTGAAGCCGGACGGGTTCGCCGGGATAGTGACGAAGCTCCTCGGCCACTACCGGCACGAGTCGCTTATGGGGCAGCTAAATCTGTTGGGCTCGCACGACACGCCCCGTGTGGCGACCGCGCTCGGGCGCGACGCGTCGGCGGTGCGCCTTGCTTACCTGCTGATGTTCGTATTGCCTGGTGCACCGTGCGTCTACTACGGTGACGAACTCGGCCTCGTGGGCGGTCACGACCCGCACAACCGCGGCACCATGCCGTGGGACCGCACGGCGTCGTGGGACCACGAGCTGCGCGCGCACGTGAGGGCCCTTGCCAACCTGCGCAGCAGGCGCGCCGAGCTACGGCGTGGCTCCACCACGGTCGCGGCCGTCGGCGACGGGCTGGTGCTGGTCACGCGTGAGCTGCCTGGCGCGGAGGGGAGCCGCGCGCACGTACTCGTCAACGTCTCCGGGCACGGGGCGCGGGTTCCGGCTGGCGTGCTGCCGGCGGGCCGTTACCGCGACGAGCTAAGCGGCGGCGTCCACGCGGTCGACGACGGCAGTGACAAGGACAAGGCAACCGGTCCGCTGGTGCCGGCCCGAAGCGGCATGGTGCTGGCAGCGGTGTAGCGAGCCGGTGCAGCGAGCCGGTGCAGCGAGCCGGTGCAGCGAGCCGGCGTAACGCGCCAGCTCGCTGAGTTCACAGTTCGAGCAGCTCGAGCACGCTCTCGTCGCCGACGATTAGGCGGTGAGAGCTCGGGCGGCCATCGTGGCCGCTGAGCAGCACGTCCTCGCCGATGAGGCTCGATTGGATGCGCGCGCCCACGCGGGCGATGGTAGTGCCCTCGCCGACCACGCTGTACTCCAGCTCGGCGTCGTCGATGCTGACGCGGCGGCCGACCGTCGTGAATGGGCCGATGTAGGCACGCTCGAGCTTGGCGCCGGCGCCGATGAGGGCAGGCCCGAAAATCGTCGAGTTGCGCACCTCGGCGCCGGCCTCCACCACCACCTCGCCGACCAGCTCGCTGTTCTCGACGAGGCCGTCGACGCGCCCTCGCAGCTTGGTAAGGATGAGGCGGTTCGAGTCGAGGATGTCCTCGGCCTTGCCGGTATCCTTCCACCAGCCTTGAACCAGGACCGGGGCGACGTTCTTGCCCGACTCGATCATGCGCTGGATGGCGTCGGTGATCTGGTACTCACCCTTGGCGCCGGGCTTCAACCCGTCGATGGCGTCGTGCACGGAGCTGTCGAAGACGTACACGCCGGCCACGGCGAGGTTGCTCGGCGGGTCGGCGGGCTTCTCGATCAGGCGGGTGATGCGTCCGTCCTTGACCACGGCCACACCGAGCGCCCGCGGGTCGGACACCTCCACTAAGCCAAGCACGGCGTTGACTCCCTTGGCGGGATCGAACGCCTCGGCGAAGCTGGTGATGCCGTTCTCGAACAGGTTGTCCGAGAGGTACATGATGAACGGGTCGTCGCCGAGGAACGGCCGCGCGACCTTGACGGCGTGCGCCAGGCCGAGCGGCGGGTCCTGCAGGATGTACTCGAAGCTCACACCCTCGATGCTGTCGAGCGTCTCGCGGATCGGGGCGATGGTGGTCGCGCCAACGACGACCCCGATCGTGTCGACGCCGGCACCGCGCAGGTTGTCGACCGCGTAGTGGATGAGCGGGCGGTTGGCGACGTTGATGGTCGGCTTGGGCCGCAGGCTGGTTATCGGTCGTAGCCGGGTGCCGAGGCCGGCGGCTAGGATCAGACCTTTCATTACTTCCTCTCGTGGTCAAGGGCGCGCTGGGCCGGGCTTGGTATTGGCCCATGGCGGCGAGCTGGTTGCGATGAGCGACGATACCGCGCGAGCCGGGCTGGTTACTTAGCGCTTGATGCCGTAGCTGAGAACGTAGTTTTGTCGAGCCCACCACAAGGGGCGCCCTTACTGTGGCCCTAGGTACCATGGCGCCATGCTCAAGAGTTCCGATATCAACCTGCGCGTGCTAATGGACGACGACGGCATCGAGGAGATCCGCTGGCGCGCCGACGACGGCCCAGGGCAGGGCGAGCAGATCGCCAAGGCCATGATCCTGGCGCTGTGGGACCCCGAGGCCCGCAGCGCTCTGCGCATCGACCTGTGGACGAAGGAGATGCCCGTCGACGACATGAACGACTTCTTCTTCCAGACGTTCATGTCCTTGGCCGACACCTACAAGAACGCGACGAACGACGCCAATCTGGCGGGGGAGATAAAGGTGTTCGCGCAGGAGTTCGCCTCGCGGGCGTCGAAGAACGCCGCGCGCCAGGTTCGCACCACGCCGTAGGCCGCACGACGCCGTAGCCTGCACGCCCGTGGCCGCCGCCACAGCGCCTGCTAGCCGCCGTCGCTACCGTCGAGGGTCAACAGCGGGCGGTAGAGGTCGGGCCGGCGGTCGCGGAAGAAGCCGAACCCGGCGCGGAAGCGGCGCGCCACCTCCAGGTCCAGATCGGCGTAGATGACGGTCTCCGCCTCGCGGTCGGCGGTGGCGAGGAAGTCACCCATGTAGTCGGCGACGAACGAGCTGCCGTAGAAGGCGGCGTCGCCTTCGACGCCGACCCGGTTCGCCGCGGCCAGGTACACCGAGTTCGACACCGCGTGGCCCACCATCGCCCGGCGCCACATGTCGCGCGTGTCGAGGCCGCCCGTCTCCGCCGGCTCCGAGCCGATGGCCGTCGGGTACAGCAGCAGGTCAGCCCCCTTCAACGCCATCACGCGCGCCGCTTCCGGGAACCACTGGTCCCAGCAGATCCCGACTCCGATCGTGCCGAAGCGGGTGCGCCAGGCCTTGAAGCCGGTGTCGCCTGGGTTGAAGTAGAACTTCTCCTCGTAGCCGGGGCCGTCGGGGATATGGCTCTTGCGGTAGACGCCCATCACCGTGCCGTCGGCGTCGACCATCGCGAGGCTGTTGAAGTACGCCTGACCGGCGTGCTCGAAGAACGACACTGGCAGCACCACCCGCAGCTCGGCGGCGAGCGCGGCGAAACGCTCGATGAAGGGGTGACTGTCGACAGGGTGCGCGAGCGCGAACAGCTCCTCGCGCTCTAGCTGCGGGAAGTAGAGGTTCTCGAACAGCTCCTGCAAGAGGACGATGTTGGCCCCACCGGCCGCGGCCTCGCGCACGAACGCCTCGGCCTTGGCGAGGTTGTCCTCGAGCACATCGCTGCAGCTCATCTGCACTACGGCCAGGCGCACGCCCCTGCGAGTGACGCGATCGCTCTCGTCGAGTTGCGGCGCCAAGGTTCCGTCAGCCACGTTCAACCACACCCTCCGGTTGTTGCTGTGTCACGCAGTGGAAAGCCCCGCCACCGGTGATGAGCGAGGTGACGGGCAGCGCGATCAACTCGCGACCCGCGAACAGCTCCCCGACCACGGCCAGCGCTTCACGGTCGTTGACGTCGTCGTATTGCGGCATGACGACGAACCCGTTGCCGACGTAGAAGTTGGCATAGGTGAGCGGCAGGCGCACGCCCC
>DASROV010000448.1:0-2806 GCA_035646755.1 Trueperaceae bacterium
CTGCTGCGCTGCCCGGCCGCCGGCACTAGGGAAGCCAGTGGTGACCGCCTCGAGCGCGACGCGTTCGCGGCGCTCATTCGCTCCGCCGTGCTCGTGAAGCGCTGAGAACGCCAGCGGGGAATCGCCACGTCGTTAAGGCGCACGAGTTGCGCCCGCAGGCCACGGGCCAGCGTCGGAAGCTTGGCAGACAGCGGCTTGTGGCTGGGGCTAACATTGGTGGTCCGTGAAGGTGATAGGGGCGCGACTACCGGGAGGGCTGCAGGTCCTGCGTGAGCTCGACCGCGGCGTGTCGTCCCGCGTGTTCCTCGCCAGCGACGGCCGGCGTCTCGCCGCCTTGAAGCTGTTCGAGCCTCGTAACGCCGCTCGCGCCCGCCGTGAACTCGCCGTCGGGCAAGGCTTGCAGCATCCCAACCTCAACCCGGTAACCGAGGCCCTCGAGGTCGACGGGCACCCCGGCGTGCTCATGCCGCTCGTCTTGGGCGTGCGCCTTACCGCCTGGCTGGCGAACGGCCCCAACCTCGGCAGCAAGCTAAGCACGCTTAGCGGCGTGGCCGACGCCCTCACGCACCTGCATGGGCTCGGCATCGTGCACCGGGACGTCAAGCCGGAGAACATCCTTGTCGACAAGTACGCCCACGCCACCCTGCTCGACTTCGACCTGGCGGCTCGGGTCGGGGAGGAGGCGCCGGCCGCCGTCGCCGGCACCATCGCCTACCTCAGCCCCGAGCAGGCAAGGGCCGAGCCGGCCACCCCGGCGGCCGACCTCTACGGCTTCGGGGCGCTGCTCTACCAAGCCCTTACCGGCCAGGTGCCGTTCACGGGCACCGTGGCCGAGGTGCTTGAGGCGCACGCACACGAGGCTCCCGCGCGCCCTTCTGACCTCGTGCCGGCACTGGGGCCGCTCGACGATCTGCTGCTTGCGCTGCTGGCCAAGGTCCCGGCGGCCCGGCCCGCGACGGCCGCCGAGGTCGGCGCCGCCTTGCGGGCGGCCGCCAGCGACCTCGTTGGCGGTGCCGTCTGACGGCAGCCGCCAGCCCACCGGCCCCTGCAACTCCCGACGGCTACCGCCGCCTCCGCCGCGCAGGGTCTCCCTTATGATGTGCGGGTGAGCGAACCGTGAACGGCAGGCTCGCGCTGTTGCTGCTGGCTGGCATCACGGCCCTGGCGTTGGTGTTCGCCCCCTGGGCGGCCGTCAGCCGCGAGACCGGCGCGCGCAGCGCCGTGCTGCTGCTACCCGAGCGCTTCATCGACTTCACTGGGCGCACCGAGCCAGTAGGCGCACCGGCCCAGGGGACCGTGTTGGCCCTGACCATCCTCGGCCTCGTCGGCGTCGCCGCCGGCGCCGCCATCCCTGGCTGGTCGCGTCATCTGGTGTGGTTCGTCGCCGGCGTGGTGTTGATAGGCGGCACGGTGTGGGGCCTAGGGCGCTTCGGCGACGCCGTCGCTCAGGCTCGCGAGGCGGAGGTCGTGGCCGAGATCCAGCGCGCCATCGCCAACCCGCGACCGAACACCGACATCGCGATCCTCACAGAGGCCCTCGAGGCGGTCGGGGACCGCACCCTCGACGAGACCCAGGCGGTTACCAGGACCGGGGGGCTGGTCATCAGGCGGGTGCCGTACACCAACTCCGACCTCGGTTGGGCAGCCTTCCTCGCGCTGGTTACCGGTGCCGCGGCGCTGCTGTTCGCCGGCCGCGCCTCACCGCGTTTCGCCAGGGCGACCGATGCGCTGGCCCGCGCGGCAGCGGTGCCGGCGACCTCGATCCTTCTCGCCCTAGGCGCCGCAGCCGTGGTCATCTTGCTGCTGCAACCTACGCCGCTCGGCGGTTCGGTGGAGATCGACAGCGCGTTCATCGGCCTCGTCGGCCGCCTCGACACGCTCTGGTACGCCTACTACACGATGTTCCATGACGCGCTCGGCACGGTCAACGGTTTCGCCGAGTCGCTGAAGTTCGCGACCCCGCTCATCTTCACCGGCCTAGCCGTGGCCTTCGGCTTCCAGGCAGGGCTTTTCAACATCGGCGCGCCGGGCCAGATGGTGATGGGCGCGATCTTCGCGATGTTCGCCGGGATCTACCTCTCTGGGCCCCGCTTCCTGGTGCTGCCCGCCGCCGTGCTCGCGGCGTTCCTCGGCGGCGCCCTGTGGGGCGCGTTGCCGGGCTGGCTCAAAGCCCGTTTCGGCGCCAACGAGGTGATCAACACCATCCTGCTCAACTTCGTGGCGGCCTCGCTGCTGCTTTTCATCCTCTCGGCAGGCAACGTGTTCGCCGCCGCCGCGCTCAGGATCCTCGCGGTCCTCGGCGGCTTCGCCCTACTGTTCGTCGTCCTTGCCCTCATTCCGCCACTGCGCCGGGCTACCAGGCGCTCGCCCCGTGCGGTGTTCGCGGTGCTGGCGGTAATCGTGCTTGCCGCGACCGTGATCGCGGGGCAACCGCGCCCAGGCGACGCCCCGGTGACGGTGCAGATGCCGTTCAAGGTGCCTGGCAACGAACCGAAGTCCAAGCCGCTCAACGTCGAGGCCCGCCTGCCGCAGTTGCCGGCGATGGTCGGCGTAGACGTGCGCAACTCGCCCGGGGTGCATGTGGTGCGCATCGATTACGCGCTAATACTCGCCCCGCTCACCGCGCTGGTTGCGCTGTTCGTCATCGACCGCTGGCGCCGCTTCAAGCCGTGGCCGGCTCGCATCGTCGGCGCCCTGGCGATCGGGGGAGTGGTCTACCTGCTTGCGGTTCTTCTGGGCTTGAACCGCCTGCCTACGGCGATCCCGCCGACCAACCTCAACGCCTCGTTCTTCATCGCCCTGCTCG
>DASROV010000449.1:0-3019 GCA_035646755.1 Trueperaceae bacterium
GCGCTTCATCGAGGAGGGGGACGAGCTCTTCCGCTTCGCGCCATCGAGCGGCCACCAAGAGATTATCGTCGAGCATCCCGACGCCAGGCAGACGCTCGACGGCATGCCGCGCGCGCACCTCGTCGACGTCTTGCGCCTCTACCGCGACCGCATCGCGCTTCATGCCGAGCGCCCCGACGTGCGGCACGTGCAACTCACGCGAAACGTCGGCCGTGCCGCTGGCGCGTTGTTCGACCACCCGCACGCTCAGGTCCTGGCGGTGCCGGTCCCCAACCGCTGGGTAGAAGAGGAGATGGAGGTGGCGCGCGAGCACCACGCCAAGCACGGCGAGTGCCTATTCTGCGCGGTCATCGCCAGGGAGCTCGAGCTGCGCGAGCGCGTCGTCACCCACAACGACGGGTTCGTGGCGCTGGCGCCATACGCTGCCAAGACGCCGTTCGAGACCTGGATCCTGCCCAAGCGCCACGGCAGCGGCTACGCCGGCGTGGCGGCCAACACCCTGCCGCTCCTTGCCGACATCCTGCAGGCCGTCCTCAGGGCGCTCAACGACGCGCTCGACTCGCCGCCGTACAACCTGGCGCTCCACACCGCGGCCGGCACCGACGCTCCCGATTTCCACTGGCACATCGAGCTCTTGCCGCGCCTTACCACGCAGGCCGGCTTCGATTGGGGCTCTGGCTTCTTCGTCAACCCGACGCCGCCCGAGGACGCCGTAAGGTTCCTGCGCGAGGCGCTTGCGCTGCAAGAGGTGGCGGGATGAGGCCTGAAGGGGACAGCTCGCCGGCCGTCCGCAAGGCCACCCACCCCCTGCTCATCGCCATCGCCATCGTCGGCTCGCTTCAGCTGTTCTTCCTGCTGGCCGTCGAGTTCGACCGCAATCTCGTGCAGCGGCGCGAGGTCGCCAGGCTCGAGGCCGAAGTGAGGGCGCTAACGGCCGAGCTCGAGAGCCTCGAACAGGTAGCGGCCCACGGCGGCGACCTCGCGTTCCGCGAGTTGCTCGCCCGCAAGCAGGGCTTCGTCTACCCCGACGAGGCGCTGCTCGTCACGCGGCGAGAGTAGCGGCCGGTACCGTGATCGGCACCGACCTCGACCTACCTTCGCTTAGGGCGATGCTGGCGAGCTTCGCCATCGAACTCTTCACCGCCTTGGGCATCGTGCTCATCGGCTGGCTCATCTCGCGCTGGCTCGAGGCCCGCCTCACCCGCTACATCGAGCGCAAATCGGGATTGGAGTACGACTACACGCCCTCGCTGGCGAGGCTGGTGCGGGTCGTGATAATGAGCCTCACCGTGATCGCCGCGCTCGGGCGAATGGGCGTGCAGACGGCGAGCATTACGGCCCTCGTCGGCGCCGCCGGCCTCGCCATCGGCCTGGCCCTGCAAGGCACGCTCTCGAACGTCGCAGCCGGCATCATGCTGATGTTGCTGAGGCCGTTCAAGGTAGGTCAGGGCGTCGACATCGCCGGCACCGGCGGGACGGTCACCGAGGTCGGGTTGTTCTCGACCCGCCTCACCACCTGGGACGGCGTGGTCGTCTACATCCCCAACGGGACGGTGTGGAGCAGCAAGATAATGAACTTCTCGCAGGCCGGTCGGCGGCGCTTCGACCTCATGGTCGGCATCAGCTACAAAGACGACGTCGCCCGAGCGTTACAGGTGATGCGGGAGGTGGTTACAGCCGACCCGCGGGTACTCTCCAACCCCGCCCCGCTCGTAGCCACCAAGGAGCTTACCGATACCTCTGTCAACCTCATGGCCCAGTTCTGGACCGCGGCGGCCGACCTGCTGCCGACGCAGTTCGAACTGACCAGGAAGGTCAAAGAGCGCTTCGATGAGGAAGGGTTCACCATGCCGGTGAGGGCGCTCGATTACACGCTGCGGCCCCCAGAGGGGACTTGATGCTGGTGCGGTCAGGAGGTCAGCCGACCTCGCGAAGGTCCTCCATAAGTTGCCAACCGACACCCGCTGGGGTCTCCTCGAGCACGGCCTGGAGACGCTCGGCGACCTCGGGAAGCAACCTAGCCGGGTCGGTCCCCGGTTCGACGATGGCCACCACCGTCAACTGGTAGACCTGCTGGGTCGCGCTAAGCGTGCCGTCCTCGAAGAACGAGAAAGGCGCCTGCGGCATGGCGTCGACGAGCACATGCACTCCGCCGCCCAACTCACTGCTGAGGCGCTCGTCGAGCGCTAGCTCCTGCTCGCGAGGATGCCAGACGTAACCCTGTATCAGCTTTATCGCCCTTGGTCCATCCTGCGGCCCTTCCCATAGGTCGCGGTCGTCACGGTAGTGCGGCGCGCTTGCGCCGTTGGTCGACAGCGCCACGCCGGCCTCAGCAGGGAGCTCTTGGTCGAGCTCCTCGTCGCGCTTCTCGTCACGCTTCTCGTCGTCAGGGGACGTCATGCTCTTCGAACCCTTCGGGCAACGCCACGCCGGGCAGCGACTCTCGCCACCGCGCTGCGAACGACGGCAGGTCGTCAAGCCACAAGCCGCGGAAGCCCAGTTCTAGGCAGGCGGCGATGTTGGCCTGGTTGTCGTCGACGAAGACTATCTCTTCAGGTGGCAGCGCCAGAGCGGCGGCGAGCAGGGCGAACGCGTCGGGATGAGGTTTGCGCACGCCGATCTCGTTGGAGAAAAGGAACGCGTCGAAGCCCTGGAGGCGCCGGTCGTTCCTGACGGTGTCGCACAGCACGGGCACGTTGTTCGAGAGCATGCCGAGCTTGAAGCGCCCGTCGAGAGACTGCGCCAACTCGTACATCGGAGCACGCTCCCGCACCGCCCCGAGGAAGGTCGCCTTGAAGCGGTCGAACCGTGGGAATGACCGGGTGTCATCGCAGAAGCGCCGGTGGAAGCCCTCCATGTCGAAGACGCCGGTCTCGAACTCCTCCATGAGGTTTAGGTAGCGCGGCTCGACGAAGTCGGTCGAGGCGCCGATTAGCGCTGACAGGTCGGCTATCGCGCTGCTGTCGAAAGTACCGCGGGTGAAGATGCCGCCCCAGTCGAACGCTATGGCGGCCGGCGG
>DASROV010000450.1:0-3756 GCA_035646755.1 Trueperaceae bacterium
CATCACGAACCCGATGACGCGATTCCCCAGGCACACCGCCAGTGGCTGCCATTCACCGTCGTAGAAGCACAGCGCCAGGTAGAACGTCGGTGCGGCAACGAACGCGTGCTGCGCCTCGGTGACCTCGAGAGCGGTCACGTCGCGCCAATTTGCGGCCGTTACAGGCGTCAACTTCAGGCGGTCCGAATCCGGCTGCGATGGCGTCGCCACTTGAGCGGCCTCCGTTCGTTCGGCTCCAGAGTAGCGCACCATGCGGTCCCGGCACCGCGTAGCCGGCGTAAGGAACCTAAAGGGTCATTCAAATCCAATGAACTCATCTCGACACATCCGCTCGCTGGCTGCTACATTCCGACCACCATGCACCCCGCCGTAGCTGCGTACGAGGCGGTCTACGAGACCGGTTATCCGGAGCAGGTCGCCGACCTCGTCGTAAAAGCTTTCACAGCCGACGCTACGCTCGTCTCGCCGTGGCTCCCTGCTCCCGTCGTCGGTCACGAAGCGATAACCGCCCACGTCCTGCGCACGCGCGATCGGTTGGTGGGAACGGTTTCTAAGCACACGAGCAGCATGGACCGAGTCGGTGACGTACTGCGCTGGACCTGGGCGTTCGAGCAGAACGCGGAGACCGTCGCCGAGGGCATGGACGTGGCGGTGTTAGCTCCCGACGAGCGGATGTCTCTGCTCGCGATCTTCGATGGCAACACGCCACCTCGTCAGTGAGCTGCTCGGGTTTTAGACGGCCACACTATTGAGCGCCTAGTTCATGGGCGATCCTTAGGTCACTCGCCACTTTCGGGACCAGCACCCTCGAGACGCTGCTTGACGATCTTGCCAATCAACGCTGTCGGCAGAGGCTTGTCGAGCCGGAACTGGACCGTGACGCCCGAGGACTTGTACGCCGCGAGCTCGGGAATCGACTTCCTCTCCTCATCCGTGACGGGGTAGAGCGATACATGTTTCTTCCAGCCAGCGAAATAGATGAAGTCCTCGCCGTCGAGCCTGAACGTTGCCAGCTTGTATCGGACGGCTTCGGTCGCTCGCTCGGGTAAGGCTTGGCGGATAGCTTGCCGCATCGCCTGGAGGACCTTCTGTACGTCGTCAGGGAACGTGCTGATGTAGTCGTCGATGGTCGCTACCGATGTCACTGGCACGTCACGGGGATACTAGCAGGCCGTAGCTGCAACTTGTCGACCTACCCGTTGTGCCGAGCGATGGTTCGTTCATTGGCCACCTCAGGCAGCGGGGGCAAACGTCCTCAAGTTTCTGCCGCTGAGGCGATACCCTCACCGACGACTGTCACTGCAGGAGGCTGAAAGTTGGAAGAGGTCTCGAGCGCTCTGTCCAAGATCGCCCTCGACGCCGAGGCGCTGTTCGGGGAACTCACTCCCGAACAGCTCAACTGGAAACCGGGGTCCGGTCGATGGAGTGTTGCTCAGTGCTTTGACCACCTGATCACCACTCAGACCTCCTATTTCCCCGTGCTTGACCGGTTGGCGAGCGGAAGCTTCTCACCCACTGCTTGGGAGCGGTACTCGCCGTTCAGCGGGCTATTCGGGCGCATGCTGATCCGCGCGCTCGACCCTGGTAACGCCAAGAAGACGAAGACTGCCACCAAGTCTGAGCCTTCCGACAGCGGCTTGGGAGGCGAGATCATCAACCGCTTCGAAGAGCATCAGAGTGAGCTCGTCAGTCGCCTGAAGGCTCTGCCGGCAAGCCTGGATACCAAGAGTGTGGTCATCAGGTCACCACTGTCGAGCTTCGTGACGTACAGCCTCGACGACTGCTTCACCATCCTCGTCGTGCACGGTCGACGTCACCTTGGCCAAGCGGAGCGCGTCACAGCCACGACCGGGTTCCCATCGTGAAGGCATCTCCGAACCGTGCAACTCAGCCCGGCGCATGACTCTAAGTCCTGGCTACGAAATGTGCCCATGCGAAAGATAGTCGTCCAGGAGTTCCTCACCCTCGACGGCGTGATGCAGGCGCCCGGTAGACCCGACGAGGACACCAGAGCCCGCTTCGCTTTCGGAGGCTGGACCGCTCCGTACTTCGCCGAAGCCGACTCCGCAGCCGGCGAGTTCATGGCGAAGCACCTGACGCCTACCGATCTCCTGTTGGGACGCTGGACATACGACATGTTCGCCGAATACTGGCCACGGAATGCAGACAACTGGCCCGGCATCCTCGACGTCACCAAGTACGTGGTGAGCACGACTTTGAACGACACGCAAGTCGCTGACTCCGGCTGGAAGAACTCGAAACTGCTCAAGAGCATCGATGACGTCAAAGTGCTCAAGTCCTCAGAGGATTCCGCACTCAAGGTAATCGGCAGTAGCGTCTTGACCCAATCTCTGCTGGCGCAAGACCTGGTCGACGAACTCGTACTGATGACCTTCCCAGTGGTGCTCGGATCCGGCAAGCGGTTGTTCGCCGAGGGTGCGGCCCGACGGCGTTCCGCATGACCGAGGGCTTCGTCGCACCGAACGGCGTATCCTTCGCGCATTACGAGAAGGCTGGCTCGGTCGAGACTGGGATCGTCGGCGCATAGTAGTCTCCACCGGCGCTGGGGCTCTTGCGCCCATCGGCGGCCAGGAGAGCGAGTCTTCCCTCGTGCGCTCAGCGAGTCAACGGATCTGCACCACGGGGGACTTCGATCCCCAGTTCACGTCCGCCGTGAGCGCGGGCGCCTGCAGGCGATGAGCCAGAGCGAGACAGATCCTGTCGGCAAGCGACATGCCGGAACCGGCCCGCCAGAGTGCGGCTGCCTTCTCGGCGTCCACCTCGATTACTGGTTCCACCATCAACCCATACGCTTTCAGCAACGTGCGGCTCAGTTCCCAGTTGCGGCCGCTCGCACGGACCTTTTGGGCAACCTCTGACCAGTTCGCGGCCGAACAGCAGGCTCCAGACTCCAGGGCGTCGGTGACGACGTCACTGCCAGGCTCACCCTGGAGGAAAGCGAGCATAGCCGAGGCATCTAGCACCTTCATTCGCTAGCAGTTGAGGAGTCCTCGAGCTCTGCGGCCACGCGCCGTTCGCGGAGCAGTTCTCCCACGAGGTCGAGGCCGCTGAGGTCTTCCCTCACCCGCTCGAGAAGTTGCTGACGGGTCATGAGAACCATGCCGGCTGGCGAATCGAACAGCGTGAGCGTGGTTCCTGACTTAAGTCCCGCCCTCTCTCGAAGGTCCGCCGGCAGCACCACGCGGCCTCGATCTCCCACCATGATGTGATACGTACCACTCATGGGGACATCGTACCACACGGACTGTGGATTTCCCATGCTGGCAGTCGAATTGATAGGGTACTCGCACTACGAACACATGCTCGTAGTGGCTGCGATTGAAACACGCCGATCCGTCCACACTGCGGCAGTCCGGGGCACCGCTCTCCCCTGCTATTGCTAGAGAAAGAGAGCCAGTCCTTAATCATGGAAGTGTCGAGTTGGAACGTAGGCTCAGTGCGCAATCCGGTCACGTAGACCGGCTCTCAAACCGATCTGATAAGACCATCTGGATACAGGAAGCGAGTCGAACGAGTTGAAGATCGACCACGTCCAACTTGCGATGCCCAAGGGACAAGAAGATCTCGCCCGCACGTTCTACCGTGACGTCCTCGAGATGGCCGAGGTTCCCAAGCCCGCCCCGCTGGCAGTCAACGGCGGTGTGTGGTTCCGAGCCGGCGACGTCGAGTTGCACCTCGGTACGCACTCAGGCGTGCCTCAGCAGTACGTTCCCAATCTTCCGCCCCGAACCGGTT
>DASROV010000451.1:0-2499 GCA_035646755.1 Trueperaceae bacterium
GGTCAGTGTGCCCGATTGGCGCTGCTCGCGCTAGTCGCAGTCCTCGTCGTCTCTCTTGCAGTCCCTGCCGTGAGTGTCCTTCTCGTCTTCGTCGGCAGCCTTTGCGTCGGCCGCCGCCTTTGCGTCGGCGGCAGCCTTTGCGTCGGCGGCAGCCTGGTCGGCCTCCGCAGCTTCGGCAGCTTCGGCCGCTTTGACGGCCGCCGCTTCGGCATCGGCACGTGCCTGCGCAGCCGCCGCGGCCTCTGCTTCGGCGGCCTCGATCGCGGTCGTCAGATCGCTCGACACGAGGTTGATCGCCGCCTGAATCTCCTCGGATCGCTTTGGCGTGATCTGGCCCGATGCCGCGGCCGTGCGAAGGTGCGCCTCGGTACCCGACAGAAGCGATCGTGCCTGGGTCAGGTCGCCGGCTGCAGCCGCCTCGGTGATCTCGAGCACACTGCTCTGCAGTTGTTCGGCCGTGGACGGTTCCAAAGCCGGGGGTTCGCCCGCGCACCCCACAAGAACGAGTGCAGACAGGGTCAACGCGGCAGAGGCCGCCGCGAGGCGTGAGCGAATACGCGTCATGGGTTCACCCTTTCCTGAAGCTCCTGCAAGTGCGTTCCGAGCGTGCCGTCGACGGCCGGATACGTGGGCGGTACTGTCTCGGGCGCACTGGGGCGGTTGAGCAGGACGATTGCGAGCACCGCGAGGGAAACGGCGATGACAACGGATGCGAGCAGCAACCGTTTGGCTCGCGGCGTGCGCACGCGGCGCCCGGCGGCTCCGGGCGGCGTGGTCCCGCCGCGGGGCAGGGCCGTCGTGGCCTTGTCGGACGAGCCGTCTGCCGTGGCTGCCTCCGGGGGCGCGGGCGGCGCGCCGGCGGGCATCAGCGGCGCGCCGGCGGGCATCAGCAGCGTGGCGGCATCCGCTTGCTCGGGCAGGAGGGATGTCGCGAGGGCGGTTTCGGCGGCAAGATCGTCGAGCAGCAGGGCAGTCGGCACAGTTTCACCGGCCTTTTCTGCCACGAGGGCGCGCAGCACTACGGCCGCAGCGGACGTAGTGGGGCGGGCGCCGGGCTCGCGGCTCGTCATGGCCGTCAGCAGGTCGGACCAGCCCTCGCTCATGCCGACGGGAATCACGGGCTGCCTCTGCAGTCGGGCCATGGCCGATTCGATCGCGGTTCCGGGATAGGCGCGCTCGCCCGTGAGGCATTCGAGGAGCACGAGGCCGAGCGAATAGACATCCGTCGGCGGCGCCAGCGCCGTACCGAGCGCCTGCTCCGGGCTGAGATAGCTCGCGGTACCGAGCGTGGCACCGGTGGCGGTGAGTCGGGTTTCGTCGAGCAGCCGCGCGATGCCGAAGTCGGCGAGCTTGGTTTGCATGGTCCGGCCGGGGAAGCCGGAATTCGAGAGCAACACGTTCGCTGGTTTGATGTCGCGGTGAATGATGCCTCTCTCGTGCACGTAATGCAGCGCCTCGGCGAGGTCTGCGCCCATGTCGGCGACGTCACTCGGGTCGATTGGACCCTCGGCGAGGCGCGTACGAAGATCGGCCCCGTCCACGAACTCCATCACGATGAACGTGCGCGGCATGCCGTTGATCTGGGCGGTGGCGGCGTCGAAGAGGGTCACCAGACCGAAGTGGTTGAGGCTCGCGAGCAGGGCGATCTCGCCGCTCTGCCGCTCGGGGCCTGCGGTGTCCAGACTGTCGGAGCGAAAGAGCTTGACGGCTACGGTTCGGCCGAGCGAGGTATCTCTCGCCTCGTAGACCGACGCCATGCCGCCCGTGCCGATGAGACGGTCGAGCCGGAAACGCCCCGCGAGGAGCATGCCGAGCGGACCGACGGTGTTTTGCGTAGACAGGGTGACCTCCAGGGACTGGTCTCAAGCAAACCATATGTGGACGTGGTGGGCGTGACGCGCAGTAAACGACCAGCCGCTTTGCAGCTGGGAACAGATACTCTACGACTGTGGAACCTGTACTGCTCTTCATACTCGGCGTTGTCGTCATCGTCGTGGGCCTTGCTCTTTCTATCGGCCTGCACGAGATCGGTCACCTGGTGCCCGCCAAGCTCTTTGGTGTCAAGGTCACCCAGTACATGATTGGCTTCGGCCCCACACTCTGGTCGAAGAAAAAGGGCGAAACCGAGTACGGGGTCAAGGCCATTCCACTCGGCGGCTACATCTCGATGATCGGTATGTTCCCGCCCAAGAAGGATGGAGTAGTGCGCAGCGCGAGCACGGGGTTCTTCGACACCCTCGTGCAGGAGGGTGCGCCGGACAACCGTGCCGATGAGAAGCGGGCGGGCGCCATGTCCACCATGGTGGACGATGCCCGCCAGGCCAGCGCCGACACCATTGGCGAGGGCGAAGAGCACCGCGCGTTCTACAAGCTTCCCGTGTACAAGCGAATCATCATCATGCTCGGCGGGCCGACGATGAACCTGCTTATCGCGATCGTGATGTTTTCGATCCTGCTGATGGGCTTCGGCACAGCCGAGACGAGCACGACCGTCGGCAG
>DASROV010000452.1:0-2025 GCA_035646755.1 Trueperaceae bacterium
GTGCCGACGACGGTGAGCGGCCGGGGTCGCTGGCCGTGCCGCAGCCATAACCAGCCGACTACAAGCAGCACCCCGCAGTACTCGATCAAGAGCGCCACGGCAACCGATAGTCTCTCGACGGCGAAGAAGTAGGCGAGCTGACAGCCGGCCACGGCCAGTAGCCCGAACAGCAGGATGCTTGGCCACCCCTTGCGAAGCACGCCCCAGCGCCCGCGCAGCGCCAGCATGGCGGGAACGCTCAGCGCCATGGCGCCGACGACCACTCGCCAAGTAACCCCGGCCGCCGGCGACCAGCCGGCCTGCAACAGGCCCTTGGCCAACGCACCCGAGGTTCCGAAAGCGCAGGCCGAGAGCAGGGCGAGAAGCAAACCGCCCAGCAGGCGCAGGTTCACGGGATCACCACGACATGCTAGCTGGGCGCCGGCTGGCGCTGAGGCAAGGCGTGAGCCGAGCCGACCCCCCGGTGCCCGGGTGTCGGCTCAGCGTGACGTGGCGAAGGTGGCCTGTGCGGCTCTGTTGCGGCCCGGTCGCGCCCCTGATTACTGCGGCTGGAACGGACGCTGCTCGACGACGCGGATGTGGTTGCCGAACGGGTCGCGGATGCCGAAGTCCACTCCGTAAGGCTGCTCCATGGGCTCCTGTGTGACCTCCACGCCGCGGTCCTTCAACACCTCGAAGAACTTGCGCGCGTCGTTGGTGACGAAGCCGACGGTGAAGCCGGTGGCTCCCTTGCTGACGAGCTCACGTAGCTGCTTCACCGATTCGGGGTCGACGGGACCCGACCCGATCATCTCGAGGAATATCTCCCGCTCGGGTTGGCCGGGAACCCGCACCGTCAGCCAGCGCATGTTGCCAAACTCGACGTCGGCGCTCACCTCGAGGCCGAGCTTGCCCGTGTAGAAGTCAAGCGCCTGGTCCTGGTCGAACACGAAGATGTTCGAGATGTTTATGCCCTTTATCATTTCGTTGCCTCCACGCTCTCTTGATCGGTTTCGCCGTCGACGGCTGAGTCACTGTACTTAGCCCGTTCCGCGGGCGCTTCTCCGAAACTGCTCGGGCGCGACCAGGCCATGGCGAAGCAGGAGGGTACGGCCTCGGGATGGTACCGACCCCGGAACGTTGAGGGCGAAAGGCCGACGATCTCCTTGAACGTGCGGCTGAAGGTGCCAAGGCTGTTGAAGCCGACGTCGAAGCAGATGTCGGTGATGCTGCGCTGGTCGTCGCGCAACAGGAACATCGCGCGTTCGACCCGGCGGCGCTGCAGGTAGCGGTGCGGGGTCTCGGCGAAGACGTCCTTGAACGTCCTGCTGAAGTGCGCCTCCGACATGCCTACGGACTTCGCCAAAGCCCGCACGTCAATTTCGTGTTCGAAGCGGCGGTCCATGGCGTCGCGGGCACGCAGCATCAGGCGGTTGCGGGCCTCGCGGGGAGAGAAGTCACCCACCGCTGACGGGCTCCCCGCTCTCGATCGGCAGGTCAAGCCGGTTGCCCCACTCGGACCACGAGCCGTCGTAGCCACGAACGTTCTCGAAGCCCATGAGGCGCAGCACGAAGTAGAGGTGCGCGCCGCGCCAGAACGTTTGGCAGTAGGTGACTACCTCCTTGTCCGGTGTGACGCCGGCGGCGTCGAGCCACGGGCGTAGCTCGGCGGCGACTCTCATGTGCTCGACGTCCGGGTCGGTAAGCTCCGCCGGCCAACCCGGCTGGGTGGTGGGCACTGTGTCCCCACCGGTCAAGGCGTCGAACCACGGCAGGTGAACCGCTCCAGGGATACGACCGCCGCGCGCCCCGTAGCGAACCTCGCCCGTGTACTCGGCCCGCGACCGGGCGTCGGCGATCACCAGACCGGGATCATCGAGGCGGCCAACCAACTCATCCGCCGTGATCAGCCTCTCCGGCACGAGGCGAAGCTCGTAAGTGGTGGCCTCCGGAGCCGCCGCACCCGCTTCAACTGCAGCCGCCGACGCCAGCCAAGCGTCCCAACCGCCGTCAAGCACGTGAACATCACCGTGGCCAACGTACTCG
>DASROV010000453.1:0-2082 GCA_035646755.1 Trueperaceae bacterium
CCGTTGATGCTTATGGCGAACTCGTCGAGAGGATCGTCCTGATCAAGCAACGAGGCCAGGGCCCGCGGTGCGCCGCTCTCCTCGTTGAACATCGGTGTAACCGCCGCGAGGGTATCGGGACCCCTTACGCTCAAGCCGGCATCGGGGAACTGACTGAGCGCCGCATTGAAAAGAACGGTTGGCATGGCCGTGAGGCCGGGAAGCGGAAGCAAGTAGTACTTCCTGATGGCTTGTCTGAGCTTCAGCGCCGGACCGTTACCGGTAAGGCCCCAAGCCCGCCGTTGTAAAGGCTAACCCGAATCGAGACAAACGGCGCTGTACCGGCACGCTTGGTGTTTTTGCGACCCAGTCTTCCTGGCCCGTTCGCGAGAACTTACCTTGGCATTTCGTTAATGACCCCTTATCACTAGTCGTGTTCGGAGTGCCGGTTCTCATGTGAAGGTGTTAACATCTGACGATTTGGGAGGCGTAAATGGCCTTGCATGTAAGCGGTAAGCTCGTAGCCCTCGGGCTAGTGATAACCGCACTCATCACCGCCTTCAGCGCGCCCCGTCAAGAGCTGGTAGAGCCCGTCCCACTGGCGCTCTCTCCCACCGCAACCGTACTGGACACAGCCGTCCAGAGTGAGCGGCTCTTCTCGGTGAAGGTTGGCCCTGCGGCCAACCCCAGGTACACCCTCCGCGCTACTGGTTACAACTCGGCGGTCAACCAGACCGACTCGACACCCTTCGTCACCTCGACCGGCGCCCGCACCAAGTTCGGCATCGTGGCCGTAAGCCGCGATCTGCTAGGCGACGAGTTCCCCTACGGCTCGCTGGTGCGCCTGCGCGACCTCGGCAGTTACTACACCGGTCGCGGCGCCGGCGCGTTCCAGTCAACGCTCGACTCGCAGGGGCTGTTCATCGTCGAAGACACCATGCACGCCCGGAAGTCGCAGCAGCTCGACGTCTGGTTCCCGGAGTACTCCACCGCCATCCAGTGGGGCGTACGCCGCATCGAGGTCGAACTGGTCCGCTACGGTCGCTACGGTCCCGAGATCGAGCCCGTGATGGCCACCGAGTTCGAGGCCACCCCCCAACTGTTGGCCTTCCACTAAGAAGGCGCTGGCTAGTCGGCCTTGCGGCGCTCTCTCGTCCCGTACCTCGCCTGGCGCCACATGCGCCGCCGCGGCCTGCAAACTGGCCTAACCGTCGTGGGTGTGGCTGTGGGCGTGATGGTCCTCATCGTCGCGCTGTCGCTAACGAACGGCTTCATCGACGAGCTGGTCCGCAGCACCCTGCGCGCGACTCCGATGGTCACGCTCCAGAGCTACCTCTCCGGCGACACCTTGAGCGAAGACCCAGCGCTCCTCGAGGAGATCACCGCCAGCGAGTCGGTCACCGCCGCGGCGCCGTTCCTCAGTTCGCAGGCGCTCATCGCCAGGAGGGCGAGCGCGTCGCTCGGCATCAGGGCCCGCCAGGGCTACACGCAAGTCATAGGTATCGATCCCGCGCTCGAAACCGAGGTCCTCGAGCTCGAGGTTCTCGCCGAGCAGGCCGAAGCCATCGTTCGCGATGGCGGCATCGTGCTCGGCTCATCGCTCGCACAACAGCTCGGCGTGGGGCAAGGCGACGAGATCGTCATGCGCGACATCACCGGGGCCACCGCCACGTTCACCGTCGCCGGAACCTTCAGAGTCGGCAATGAGCTCATCGACGCCGTCGCGTCGTACATGTCAATCGAGAACCTGCAGGAGTACCTCGGCTTGCCTGGTCGCATCAGCGGCTACCACGTCAGGATCGACCAGCCGACGATGGCTCGCGAGGTAGGGCTCGAGCTGGGCACCCGCTTCTCACTGCGTCCTGTCACCTGGGAGAGCCTCTTCGCGAGCCTTATCAGCCAACTCGAGTTGCAGAAGGCGGTAATCGGCGTCGTCGTATTCCTCATCGTGCTGGTGGCCGCCTTCGGGATCGCCAACGTGCTGGTGCTCACCGTCGCCGAGAAGACCGAGGAGATCGCGATTCTGCGCGCGCTTGGCGCGTCGGAGCGGCAGGTAGTGTCGGTGTTCATGCTCGAGGGCTTCCTGCTCGGCTTCGTCGGCAC
>DASROV010000454.1:0-3120 GCA_035646755.1 Trueperaceae bacterium
GTCCAGGCGCTGGCGTCCATCGGTTCGTCGAATGCGGCTCGGTAGCGAGCGTTTAGCTCCCGCGCCCCGTAGGCATCTAGGGTCGCCTCCCAGGCGCTGACGCGGTGACCGGTGCCAAGCGTCGGAGCGGCCTCTCGCGACGCGGCGTAGAAGGTGCGGGTCTGCGCCTCGGGATACGGGAAGCCGGTAACCATCACGTCAAGGCCGGCGCTCTCGAGCACGCTGAGGACGCGGAGTTGTTCGTGGGCCGGCAGTAGCAGCACGACCAGATCGGCCCGTGACCGCTCGATGCGACTCACCGCCTCGCTGGTGTCGCCGCCCACCTCGATGGCGCTCTCGCCAACGCTTCTCACCCCGAAGTGACGCTCGCGGAGCCCGCGGTTGATGCGCTGCAGCTGGGCGCTCGACTCCTCGTCGACGCCGCGCACGAAGTACCACTGGCGAAGGCCCGAGCGCACGTACCAGCCGGCCATTGCGTCGAGGTACATCGCGGCGCTCGGCTCGACGTGGAACATCGTCGCCTGACAGAGGTCGTTGCGCAAGGAGTCCGCCGAGGCGCCCACGTTCAGGTACGGCACCCCGCTCTCGGACGACCACGTCGCCAGCGCCGCGGCCTCGGCGGCGCTGAAGCCACCGACGACGCCGAACGCACCGTGCTCGGCGACAAGTTCGCGCGCCGCCGCAACCACCGCTTCCGCTCCGCTGGCCTCCACGGTCGGGACGGCGAAGTCGATGCCCAACATCCCGGCGTTGAAGGTGAACTCGTCGCCGGCCCTGGCGGCACCGTGAGCCGCGGCCCGAGCCATAGCCGCTTCGAGAGGGTCGTCACCGCCCTGACCGGCAGGAAAAATCACCCCGATGCGCACTTCCCCCTCCAGCATGGGTTGGGCGCCAGCGGTCGCGCCGAACCACGCTCCGAGTACGGCGATGACTACAGCAGTGGCCCTCGCGCCGACCAGCCGAGCGGTCTTCCTTCTGGGCTCGTGTGTGGCTGTGCGACTGCCTCGGCGACGCTGGCGTCGTCGGATCATTGGGCAGCATCCCTTCTCACGCCAAGCAGGCGCGCTCGCGGCAGTGGATAACGAAGTTGACGGCGCGATGATATACGATGCCGGCACTTCCGACTCGCCTCAGGCTCGGCACCTAGCGAAGACGGCGGGCCGCCACGTGGTGCCGAGAAGCGGCAGGGGCGACACTGGCATCATGTGAGTCAAGGCTACAGGCCATCTGTAAGACCGACGTAAGCCGTGTGCTGCGGGCCGCTATAGTTGCCGCCTGCGGTCTTGGAAGATCAAGAGCGCATCCATTTGTTGGAGGACCAGGAGGACATCGCGGGCCCCGGGCTGGAGGCCACGCTGTCGTTGCATATCGTGGCAGCGGCCAACTGACCAGCGACCAGCGGCCGCCGACCGACAACCACTGACCGCGACAACCACTGACTAGGAGCCACCCACCACCGGCACCGCCTGCGCCTCCGAGCTGGGCCCGGTGTCGTCGTTCACCACCGGCCAACCGTCCCGCCACTCAACCTTATCCATGAGCACCGGCCGCCTCGTGGCACCGCTGCGCAGCACGGCGTTGCCGGGCTTTATCGCGTGGTAGACGATCCAGTCAGTACCGGCGTCGTCGGTGACCACGGTGTTGTGGCCGGGGCCGACCCACGACTCGTTCTGATAGAGCACTACACGTCCGCCGCCGTAACGCAGATCGCTTCCGCGGTCGTCGACGTACGGTCCGAGCAGCGCCTCGGAGCGACCGACCCAGGTGGTGTAGGTGCTGCTGGCGCCCTCGCAACACGAGCCTGACGACAGGAACAGGTAGTAGAAGCCGTCTCTCTCATGCACGTAGGCGGCTTCGAAGCGGCTGTCCGCGAGCCGCACCGGCTCACCCACCGGCTCGGTCCCGTCGGCCGACAGCGCCACGGCGTGGATGCCGTTGAAGCTGCCCCAGATGAGTGTGCGAGCACCGTCCTCCGCGACGTGATGGTACGGGTCGATCGAGTTGCGCACGCCGATGTCGTCAGAGCAGAACACCGGGCGGCCGTGGTCCTCCCACGGGCCCTCGGGCGCAGGCGCCGTGGCCAGGCCGATGCAGGGGTTCGGGTCGCCCCAGGTCGAGTAGCTGTAGTAGAGGTGATAAACGCCGTCTACCACGCTGATGTCCGGCGCCCACAAGAACCCCTGCTGCTTCCAGCGTGGCGGGAAGGTGAACACGTCGCCGATGAACTCCCAGGCGACGAGGTCGCTCGAGCGGAACATCGGCAGGTAATGTTCGACACCGTCGTCCCAGCGGTCTTGCGTGGCGTATAGGTACCAGCTGCCGTCGGGCGCCCGAATGACGCTGGGGTCGGCCGCCACCGGGGCGATCACCGGGTTGGTGAACGTCTGCGTGTCTTGCGCCACGACCGACCCTCCTGACACCAAAATCAGACCTAGCACAAGCGCCCTCCAGCGAGGGCCTATGAAGCTTCTCACGTCGTTCCTCCGTCCGCTCGCTCGGCGCGGCCCGCGAGTTCGCCGCGGAGCCGTCTGTCGGCATCGGCAGCACGCCGGAAATCGTCGACCGCCGCGGTCGCCAGCCGGTCGTACTTCGTCCGGTCGTGCTTCGTCGGCTGTAGGTGATATAGCCCCGCCGGGCAGACGAAGCCACTGCGCTCCTGCAACAAGGTGTTCCAGTCGATGTGGTCGAAAAGCGGCCACCAAGTGTAGCCGAGGATGTCGACGCCCGCGGCCGTCGCCCGCTGCATCTCGGCGACGTTCCAGGCGATCCAGTCACGCCGCCGCTCATCGCTTCCCGAGGCACTCGACTCGGCTACGAACAGCGGTCGCCCGTAGCGCCGGTGGTACTCAAGGGCGGTATTGGCCAGCCCCACCGGCGCCGCGGCCGTGGTCAGCACCGGCTCACCGCTGGCGTCGACGTCGAAGTCGTGCTCGGTCTCGGGGTAGTAGTCGAGCCCGATGACGTCGATGGTCACGGGGTCGTCACTCAGCCTGCGCAGCGCGTCCGCCGGGAACCCGGCCGCGGTCAACCACTCGTGCGTCTCGTGACCGGCGCTGGCCAGGCCGCTGAGGATGTCGAATGCGGCGTAGCGCTGCAACGTGCGGAAGGCCGCCTCCCCGG
>DASROV010000455.1:0-2871 GCA_035646755.1 Trueperaceae bacterium
GGTCCTGGGCCGTAAGGCCGTCGGGTCTTACCGAGAAGCGAGCCACCCAGCGGCGCCTCTGACCTGGCAATGGGAACGACTCGACCACGCCTTCGGCGCCCAAAGATATGGCGGCGTCCTCGCCCAACATCCCATCCTCTGGCATGTCGGCCATCAGGTAGTGGTGTTTCAGCGCGCCGCCCGCGAGCGGTACACCCAGCGCCTCGCGGACGCGGCTAAGGCGCCCGTCGCAACCGATGACGAACCGGCAGCTTAGCGACCCGCCGTCCTCGAGGAGCAACTCCATGTCCGTTCGTTGTCGCCTCACATCGACCACCCGCGTTCCTCGACGCAGCGCCCCCGGCCGTGACCGCTCAAGTCGATCACACAGGATGCGCTCGGTCTCATGCTGAGGCAAGGTAAGGACGAAACTGTAGGGGCCCGGGCAATCCCGCAGGGGCAGGTCTCCGACATGGTCGGCGCCTAGCATCAACCGCGCGTTCTCGATGCGGCTGCCACAGGCGAGCAGCTCCTCGGCCACCCCGGCCAGTTCGAGGGCCTCCAGCGCCGGCGGGTGAATGCCGATGGACCGGCTCCCGGTAGCGCCGTCACTCTCGTCCAGCACGACCACGTCCCGGCCCGCGGCCGCGAGCAGGCAGGCGACGTAAAGCCCGACCGGCCCGGCTCCAACGACCGCGAACTGGATCACTTCTCCAGTATCACCAGGTTGCGGAAGGGGACCAGGGTCCTCACTTCCCAATCGCGCGGGACGCGCCGCCGCAGCTCATCCGGTGTGAACGCACGCCGGATCGACCGAAGGCCGTCCTCGACGATGAACGACTCACGGAAAAGCGGGCGCGTCATGGCGAACGCGCCGTATGCCACCGGGTGCCTGCTCATGTCGCTGTGGATGGCGATTCCGTTCGCTAGCGCAACCGTGGTCTCGAGGAAGGGCAGGAGCTCGGCGTCGGTCAGGTGGTGCAGCAGGTGGTTCGAGACGACCACATCGAAGCGTTCCCCTGCGCTGGCGAGTTCCTCGGCGGTCGTCTGGCGGAAGTCGACGCCGCTAGGCGCCGGGTCGGACAGGGCAAACTCGATCGCACGCTGGTCGGGGTCGATGGCGGTAACGCTTACTCGGGTGCCGGACAACTCACTCCACAGCTGGAGGCTCCGGGCCAGGTCGCCGCCTCCGCAACCGACGTCGAGGATGGTAGTGCCGCTCTGCAGGCGCGGTGCCAGGTGGCGACGGAACACCCGCCGCCAGCCGGTGACTAGCGCGTTGACGCGGGCGAACTGCCGGTAGGTGTTCCGCAGCAGTAGGGGGTCGCAAGCGGGGTCGTCCATGCGCTCCCGCAGCCAGCTTGCGCGTTCGCCCAGCACAGCTTTCCCCGCTCTCCCCGTCCGGCCTATGCGGCCAGTTCGAGCAGCGCGCTCTCGACCGCCAGACCCGGACCGAAGGCGACCGCCGTGACCGGCCCAGCTAGCCGCTTCTCGGAGCGGAGCAGCCGGTCGAGGACGAAGAGGATGGTGGCGCTCGACATGTTGCCGTAGCGGGAGAGGACCTCCCGTGACGCGGTCAACGAGTCGCTCGGCAGCCCTAGGCCCGCCTCGAAGCCGTCGAGGATCGCGCGACCTCCGGGGTGCACGGCCCAGGCGCCCATGTCCGCCGCCGAGATTCCAGCGCACTCCCAGAGCGGGGCCAAGGCGGCGCCCACCTCCCGTTCCACGATCTTCGGGATCTCGCTCGAGAGCACCATCCTGAAGCCGGTGTCGCCGATCGTCCAGGCCATATCGTCACTGGCGTCGGTGGCGAGGGCGCTATTGAACCGACTTAGACGGAACGACGGCCGGCCCGCGGGTGGTCGCGCGCTGACCAACGCGGCTGCCGCTCCGTCGGCGAAGACGGAGGCGGCAAGTAGTTCGTCGCTCTCCTTGCCGGCCTGGAGGTGGAGGGAGCACAGTTCGACCGCGACGACGAGCACCACGGCGCCCTCGTGTGCCATGCAAATGGATCGAGCCAGGCGCATGGCCGGGAACGCCGCGTAACAGCCCATGAAACCCAGATGGTAGCGCTCGACCCGTTCGGATAGCCCTAGCTCACGCACGACGTCGAGGTCCGGGCCGGGAGCGTAGAAACCGGTGCAGGAGACGGTGATCAGGTGCGTGATCTCGGTAGGCGAGAACGCCGCTTCCCCTGAGAGCGCTCGCCGCGCTGCGCAGCTTGCGAGCTTCCCTGCCTCTTGCGCGTACTTCTCGTTCCGCTCGGCGGTCGACGGGTTCAAGAACGCGTCCTTAGCGAGATCGAAGAAGAAACCGCCTGGGTTCCCTGGCTGGAAGTCGTCGACAACGCTGTGACGCTGTTCGATCGCCGACGCCCGGTAGATCCCGCCGAGCAACCGGTTGGTCCGTCGATCCTGGCCGTGCCACGCCTTCATTACCTCCAGGATCTGCTCCTGGCCGTAGGCATTGGACGGCACGGCGGTCGCGAGGGAGTGCAGGTATGCCGCCATGACCGATGATAGGCTGGGGTTGATGAGACGGCTGTTCGTGGCGAGTGCCCGGACTCGGGTGGCGCGCCCGTTGGGTTCGAAAGCATGATGATACGCAGGACGTATCATCGTTGGCATGGACCCCGCCAGTACCCTCCTCAAGGCCCGCGCAGCGGCCGGGTTGACGCAACGTGCCTTATCTGAGCTGTCGGGAGTAACGCAACCGAGCATCGCGGCCTACGAGAAAGGCCGCGTCGTGCCGACCGTCCAGACGCTTGAGCGCCTGCTCACCGCCTGCCGCCCACGACCATCGCAGGTGCTTGTTCGGCACCGCCAAGAGGTCCTCGACCTGGTTGCTTCGGCGGGCGGTGAGCAGGCGCTCAAGCGTCTGGACGGTCGGCAC
>DASROV010000456.1:0-5389 GCA_035646755.1 Trueperaceae bacterium
GAAGAAGGCCTCATGCATGGCGTGCCTGAGGTCTCGCCGCTCGGAGTGCTTCATGAACGGGCGGTATGAGGGCGCCTGCAGCGTGAAGCGGTAGCCGTCGGCGGCGTGGCTCTCGGCATCGACCATGGCGCGGCGGCGCACGCCTTCGGGCAGTCCCGCGAGGGCATCGTCGCCGAGGAGCAAAGCGAAAGCGTTGGTCGAGTCGAGGACGTTCTCGGCGAACTTCGTCGAGAGCTGCGCCAACTCGACCTTAAGCTGCTGAGCCCTTGACCTCTCCGCGTCGGGCAGGTCGGCGCCGGCGCGCTTGAACTCCTCGACGATCTTGTCGAGGTGCCGACGGCGCAGCGGGCCCAAGTCCTCGGCCGCCGCTGAGGAAGCGAAGCGCTTGATGACGTTCCACAGCTCGAGGTCGCTCGACAGGCCCGCCATGAAGCCCGTGTACTCCGGCAGCACCTCGTTGTAAGCGGCGCGTGACTCGGGGGAGTTAATTACGTCGTTGAGGTGACGAACGAGCCCGAAGACCCTGCCCGGCCACTCGGTTAGCTCGTCGAGACGACCTATGACAGCGTCGAAATCAAGGGGCTCCTCGGCACGCTTCAGGGCGTCAAGCTCGCCGCGCGCCCACGACAGGGCGGAGCGCACGGCGGGCACGTAGTGGCCGCTGTTGACGTCGGCGAACGCGACGTGGTGGTGCGTTCTCAGCAGAGGGTTGTCTGTCATCGGTCTCCTCATCGGCCGCCGCGCCGTAAATCTGGCCGGGCGCCAGCCAAGGGCGCACAGCGGCGGCGATCAGCCGACAACGATTGTAGCCGGGCTTAGCTGGTTTGCCGCGTCAGGCGAACGCAGGAACGTACTCGGCCGGCACTGGTTGACTGAACAGGAAACCCTGGCCGTCGTCGCAGCGCAGCCTTCGCAGCAGGTGGTTCTGCTCGCGGGTCTCGATGCCCTCGGCAGTTACGCGCAGGCGCAGGCTCTTGCCGAGCGCGATTATCGCGCGCAGTAGGTCGACGTCTTCCCCCGGGGTCTTGTCGCCGAGCTTGGTGATGAAGCTGCGGTCGATCTTGAGCCCGTCGAGCGGCAGGTCCCGCAGGTGCGTTAGCGAGGACTGTGCGATGCCGAAGTCGTCGAGGGCCACGTGCACGCCCATCTCCCTTATCTCGGCGAGCCTCTGGATGTTGGCCGTCAAGGTCTCGACGGCGGTGCGTTCGCTCACCTCGATCTCGAGCAGGCCGGGGTGAAGGTCGTGCCTTGCTAGGGCGGCCTTGACCGTGGCCGCGAGGTCGTGGCGTTCGAGCGCCTGTTGGCAGATGTTGACCGCCACTCGCCGAGGAGTGCGCTGCCACTGCCAGCGCCGCGCTTGTCGACAGGCGCGCTCGAGCACCCACTCGAAGAGGGCGTGGCCGAGCTGCGACTCCTCGATGAGCGGAAGGAACTCGGCCGGCTTCAACAAGCCCCTTGTCGGGTGCAACCAGCGCACCAACGCTTCGACGCTGCTTATGGCGCCGCTCTCGAGCTCGATGCGGGGTTGGTAGTGAAGGATCAGCTGCTCGCCGGTGAGGGCGTCGTTGACCTCGGCCTCCAGCGCCTGGCGCTCGCGCATGCGGCGGTCCAGCTTGCCGTCGTAGAAGCGGAAACCGCCCCGGTTGGTCTCCTTAGCCCGTCTCAGTGCGTCGGCTGCACGCTCGATCATCGCGGCGGCCGAACGGGCGCCGTCAGGATAGACGTCGACGCCTAGACTGGCGGCCAGCGTGAGCGTGAGCGAGCCGTCGACGAACGGCTGGCCGACGCTGGTTATTACCTTCTCGAGGGCGGGCAGCACGGAGTGCTGATGCGGCAGGTCGCCGATGAGGAGCGCGAAGCTGTCGCCGCCCCAGCGCGCCAAGGTGTCGGTGCGCCGCAGGGTCCGCTTGAGCCGCTTGCTCAGCTCGAGGATGAGCCGGTCGCCCAGACGGCGGCTGAAGGTCTGGTTGACGAACCTGAAGTGGTCGAGATCCAGCAGCGCCAGTGCCATGTGGTGACCGCCGCGACGCGCGAGCAGTTGCGCTTGGTGGACGCGGTCTTCGAGCAGGTGAGCGTTAGGGAGGCCGGTGAGCGGGTCGACGTGCGCCAGTCGCCACATCTCGGCTGCGCCTCGTTTGGTGGCGGTGACGTCCTTGGCCACGCCGTAAACGGCGGTGACACCCGACTCCTCGCTGCGCCAACGCTTCGAGCCGAAGTCCTCGACCCAGATGACGTTGCCGCCTTGAGCAACGAGCCGGTACTGGTCGGAGCGCCGGTCCTGTTGCCGCAGGCCTTTGAGGCGGCCCGCGAGACGCTCGCGGTCGTCGGGATGGACGAAGCGCTCGAGCCCTGAGGCGAGCAGATCGTCGGTGGAGTAGCCAGTGAGGTTGCGCCAGCCCTCCGATGCCCAGGCGACCTTGACCTCGCCGTCGTCACGCAGCAGCAGGCCGTAGTTGAAAAAGCGGCCGTCGCCGTCGAGGGAGGCGTTCAGCTCTTTGCCGAGTTCGTGGGCGGCGGCCGCGTGCACCCGTTCGCTGACGTCGGTGATGACGGTAACTACGTAGCCAAGGCGGCCGTCATCGGCGCTCATGGGGTAGTGGCGTTGCTCGCTCCACAGCAGGCTGCCGTCGGCGCGGTAGGCGCGTAGCACCTGGGTGGCGGCCCGGCCCTCGCTGAGAGCCTCGCGCACGTCGACGTCGCCCTGTTGGTCGGTGTCGTCGCGCATGAGAAAGCCGATGTTGCGACCGACGATCTCGGGCACGGGGTAGCCAGTAAGGAGCTCGAGTTCGTCGCTCGCGTAGACAACGGGGTTGCCTATCTGCTGGTGATCGGAGACGGCGAAGGCCAGGCCATGAAACAGCTTCTCGACCGCGTTGACCAGCTCGTCCGCACCGTCAGCGGCGACGAGGCCGGTTAGGCGCACAGCTTCGCCTAGGGGCTCCGAAACAGGTTGCACGTCGAGAGTTCCTCCATAGACTTCGGCGGTAACGCTAACATGAGAAGCGCCTGGGCGTTTATGACAAATGCCATGGCGGGCTCATGAAGTAGCAGTCCGAGCCGCCCTCGCCGCACCGTTACAGCCAACCTTCACGGCCGGGGCCCTAACCGAGTCATCTTTTCGTTTGACCTAAACCCGCGCCGCGCGCGGTTCGTCAAGGGGCGACACAAGCGTGGCGGCGGCGACTTCTAGGACTTCTAGCTCTTACGGTCGACGACCTTGCCAAGGACCACAGCGGCCAGCTCACGGGAGAGCGCCAGTTCTGTTTCCGAGCCGGCTGCCGCGCTGGCGCTCGGGCCGCGGCCGGTCCTGCTGACGGTGAGCTGCAGGCGCAGCAGGTGGCCACCAGGCTCCCATAGGCTCAGCGTCAGCTCGCTCCCCGGCTCGATGCCGATGCTCTCCAGGTAGCCGAGGACCTCGCGATCCTGCGACAGCACGCGGTGCACGCGGAAGCGCTCCCCTTGCCGCAGGGCGGCGAGCGGGGTATCGGGGGCCGCCGGCAGGCTGCCGTCGGCTCGCGGGATGGGGTCCCCGTGAGGGTCGAACTCCGGCTCCCCGAGGTGCGCGGCGAGCCGCTCGGTGAAGTCGTCGGATACGACGTGCTCCATCAACTCCGCCTCGGCGTGCACTTCTTCCCAACCGAAGCCGAGCTCGGTGATCATGAACGTCTCGAGCAGCCGGTGACGCCGCACTAGCCGTAGGGCCTCGCGCCGACCCTCGGGGCTGAGCTCCGCGCCTCGATACGGCTGATAACGTACTAGGCCGAGCCCGTTCATCTTGCCGAGCATGCCGGTGACCGACGGCGCCGTCACGCCAAGTTCGCGCGCGATGTCGCCGGTCGAGGCCGAGCCGTCGCGAGCGAGCTGCCAGATCGTCTTCAGGTAGTCGCCGGTCGAGCTCGACAGCTGGGCGTCGGCGCTAAGCGCGGCCTCTTCGTGGCTCGGCGCCGGGCCGCCTTCGAGGCTGCTGGAGGCTGCCGTCTGGCTGGGCGACGGCCGCGGGTCGGAGCCTGCCGCGACGTCCTCCTTGCTCGGCAACGGCGCTGCGCCGGCGTCTCGAGCGGCAGCAGGGTTAGCCATGCCTAAACTCTAGTCCGGCGAGTTGGCGTGCGCAAGCCCACACGGTCCGCCGGTGTCCGGTCGTCTACCCTGCCGCGCCGACCACGATGCTAGATTCGTTCCATGAGTGAAGGCCAAGCCAAGCGCCAAGCCAAGCGCCAAGCCCATCCCGAACGGCACCATGACGTCGTCATCATCGGCGCCGGGCCAGCGGGCCTCACCGCCGGCATCTACGCCGGCCGCGCGCAGCTGTCGACCGTCATCCTCGAGAAGGGCGTAGCGGGAGGGCAGATCGCCCAGACCGAGGAGGTCGAGAACTACCCCGGCTTCCCTGGCGGCATCTCCGGCCCTGAACTGTCGCAACGCTTCGCCGAGCAGGCCAGGCGTTTCGGCGCCGACCTCGAGACCGACGAGGTGATCGCGGTGGAGCCCGACCCCGCCGGCGGCTTCTGGGTGAGGGGTCGCTCCGCTGACTACCACGCCGGCACCGTCATCGTCGCCACCGGCGCCAACCCGCGCCTGCTCGGGGTTCCGGGTGAGGAGGAGTTCTACGGCCGCGGCGTGTCGACCTGCGCCACCTGTGACGGCTTCTTCTACCGCGGCAAGCACGTCGTCGTGGTCGGTGGCGGTGACGCCGCCGTCGAAGAGGGCGCGTTCCTCACGAAGTTCGCCGATCGCGTGACGGTAGTCCATCGCCGCGACGCGCTGAGGGCCAACAAGGCCGCGCAGGAGCGGGCGTTCGCGAACCCGAAGATGGTGTTCGTGTGGGACACGATCGTCACCGAGGTGCTGGGCCATGACGGCCTCGTCGTCGGGGTAAGGCTGCAGGACGTCGAGACCGGCGCACAGCGTGAGTTGGCGGCCGACGGCGTGTTCGTCTACATCGGTCACGAGCCCAACACCGACTACCTGCGAGGCACGGTGGCGCTACGTGACAGCGGCTACATCGACGTGCGTGACGAGGTATACACCGACGTGCCCGGCATCTTCGCCGCCGGTGACGTCGCCGACGAGGTCTACCGCCAGTTGGGAACCTCGGTCGGAGCCGGTACCCGCGCCGCCATGACCGCCGAACGCTGGCTGGCCGAGCACGACTGGCAGGCCATCGGCCACGACGCCGGGGCGCCAGTCGGCGCCGACGAGGCCGAGCCCGACGCCGAGTTCATGCCAGGCCCGGTGTTCATCAACACCGGCCGTTAGCGCTGCACGAAGTCGTAGACGAGCATGGTGTCGTCCTTGACCGCCAGCAGGTAACGCCCCCCGGTCCACAGCGGCGTGCCGAGACCAGCGCGCCAACTCGACCCGAACGCGTCGAGGCGGATGTACTCGCCGT
>DASROV010000457.1:0-3979 GCA_035646755.1 Trueperaceae bacterium
CCACCAACTTGTGAGCGGCCGGAAACGACAGCCCGGCTTCGCGTGCGAGTACGTCCGCCAGCTCGGTGGCGGTCGTGTCGGTCAGAGCGGCCGCCTTCTTGAGGCCGTCTTCATCGAACTCGCCGTGCTCGAGGCAGGCGACTACCAGCTCGAGGGCGCCCATCAACTGACGGTGCTGCACCAACAGTGCCCCCTGGATGTCGGGGCCGAAGTCGTTCAGGTCGGCGAACGGGATGTTGTGATGCGAGAAGGCGACAAGGCCGGCGGAGCCAACCACCCGCGAGAGCCGTGTCCTGGCGTGCTCGAGGGCGACCGGGTTCCGCTTCTGCGGCATGATCGACGAGCCCTGCACGAGACCGTCGTCGAGCCGATACCAACCGTGAGACGCCCAGCCAAGAAGGTCCACGACGAAGCGACCGAGCCCGAGCGCGATGGACGACGCGACGGCGGCCAGATCCAGCTCCCAGTCGGCCGAGGCGACCGCGTCGTAGGTGTTCTCCACAGGGCCGTCGAATCCCAACACGCTGGCCGTCCGCTGGCGGTCGAGCGGGTGGCTGGTTCCGGCCAGGGCCGCCGCTCCCAGAGGGCAGCGGTTTAAGCGCTCGAGCGCCTGAACCAACCGCTCGTGGTCACGGGCCACCTGCGCTTCGACAGCGGCCAGGTAGTGGGCGACGGTCGTCGGCTGACCCGGCTGGTGATGGGTATTGGCGATGATCACCGTCTCGAGATGCATCTCGGCTCGGTTCAGAAGAGAGCGGCGCAAGCCGAGCAGGCTCCGGGCCTGAGTCAGCAGCAACTCGCGCCCGTGCATCTTGTATACGGTCATGTCGAGGTCGTTGCGGCTCAAGCCAACTCTGATCAACCCGACGGTCTCGCCGTGGTCCCTCTCGAGTTCGCGTTGGAGCGCGAAATACAGGTCGGGAACGTCTTCGTCCTGGTCCGGCGCATCGACTTCGTGCAAGCCGACCGTGGCCGCTCGCAACGCAGCGCCGCGCGTCTGGTCAGCGGGGTCGGCGAAGGCCGGCATGTCCAGTACCGCGTCAAGGTGCGCTGTCATGGCATCGATGAAGTGATGTCGCAGGCGCCGCACCGCGAAGTGGTAGTCGGGGGCGAGCACCTGTGCTCGGTAAGCAGGGTGCCAGGTCACGCGCGGATTGACGCCAACCGAGGGAACCTCATGGCGCGACCGCCTGCCTTGGCCAGGTCGGGTTGGTCATACTGGCCGGTAATACTACCAACTCAGCGCGGCGCAGCCGCCTCATAGAGCCTGAGATAGCTTGGGAAGACCAGGCCTTCGTCGAAGTGGACGACCGCCCGCTCACGGGCGGCGCTGCGGAACTCGGCGAGCTCCGCCGGATCGCGAAGCAAGTTGAGCGCCGAGGCCGCCATCGCCCCGACGTCCCCGATAGGGTGAAGGAACCCCGACGTCCCGTGCTCGACGACCTCGGGAAGGCCGCCGATGGAGGTGGCGATCACCGGCACGCCGCTGGCCATGGCTTCGAGGGCCGACAGCCCGAACGACTCCTGCTGGCTAGGCAGCAGGAACAGATCCGCGCTTGCCAGCAACGCCTCGATGTGCGGCAAGGTTCCGACGAACGAGGCCTTGTCTGCGACCTTCAGCGCGTTGGCTAGGGCGACCACGCGCGGCCGCTCGGGCCCGTCACCGACGAGCACCAGACGAGCCGGCAGCTCCGCTGCGACCTTGGCGAAGACGCGCATGACGTCATCGGCGCGCTTGACGCCGCGGAAGTTCGAGACGTGCACGAGCAGGCGCTCGTCCGGCTTGGCGTAACGGGCCCGTACCGCGGCCGAGGCCGCCTCGGGCTTGAAGCGCGTGCTGTCGACACCGTTGTGAACGACCTTGATGTCGGTGTTCTCGACGCCCAGCTCGACGACGGTCGCCGTGGCCAGGTAATCGCTGACGGCCGTGACGACGTCGGAGGACTCGATGCTCCACTGCGTCGCCCGCAGGTACGCGGGGTCGAGTCCGACGAGCGTGACGTCGGTGCCGTGAAGCGTGGTGACCACGGCGGGCCGCTTCACGCCGCGCATCATCTGGCGCGCGATCAGCGCGGCCGCGGCGTGCGGTATCGCGTAGTGAGCGTGGATGACGTCGATCTCGTACTGCTCACAGACCTCGACGACCTTGCTGGCCTCGGACAGCGTCACGAGCGGTGACTCGAACAGCGGATAGGTCATCGAGGCGATCTTGTGGAAGTAGACGTTCTCGCAGGCGTCGTCGCCAAGCCGGAACGGCACGGAGGTGGCGATGAAGTGCACCTGATGGCCGGCCTTGCTCAGCCACAGGCCCAGCTCGGTAGCCAACACCCCGCTGCCGCCGGCGCCGCTGTTTAGCACCATCGCGATTCTCACGTCGTCGATTGAACCATGTCATCCGCCAGGCGGCGTTGCCATGGCGAACCACGCTCGGCCATCGTCAACGCCACATCAGGCCGAGGCTGCGCCACGCCGAGCGGACCGAGCGCAGCAGGTCACGCGTGCGCCAGGCGTTTGCTTCCTTTACTCGCCTCAACCAGGCCCATGCCAACATGCGGCCGATGCCCGATATCGCGAACAGCGAGTGGTACCCGCTCCAACCGGCGGGCAGCCAGCGGTAGTCGAGGCCGCTGAGGAACAGCAACAGCGGCCCTGACAGCACGCCGCCAACGAAGCCGGCGACGCCCGATACCAGCGAGTACTGGGCGATGAAGATCACCCGCCCTGATCTCGGGGCGGACACCAGCGCCAGGTTGAAGATGGCCGGCCCGATCGCGCCCCAGGCGATCGCATCGAACGCCGCCGAGACCCAGATGAAGCCGAGGTTGCCCGTTAGTCCAGCAAGAATCCAGTTCGAGGGCAGCAGGGCCCCGGCGAGGAAGGTGCCGATGGCCAAGACACCCTTGTTCCCCACGCGGTCGGCCACTCGGCCCCACAGGATCGTCGTCGCCAGGGCCGTGGTGGCGGCGATCGAGGTCCATAACGCGACCTGGGTGAAGCTCATCGACAGCCGCTCGAGAAAGTACGGCATCACGAACGGCGCGCCCAGCATCACGGTGAACTGCCAGTAGATCGAGAACCCCAGGAAGCGCCTGAAGTTCTTGTCGGCGATCGGTTCCTTGAACACCTCGCGCAACTGCAGCCGGCGGGGCACCGTCGGGGGGTCGAAATGGAGGAGTAACAGCAGTATCGCGACGAACGACGACACCACGGCGACGCCGATGACGACCTGGAAGCTCAGCGGTGCGGCGACCCTGTCGAGGAACGCTCCCGCACCGAGGTTGGCGACCATGCCGATCACGCCGAGCACACCGGTGCGGGTGCCGAAGTAGCGACCGCGACGCGCCTCAGGCACCACGTCGCCCATCCACGCGGTCCACACCGTCGCCGTGGCGGACTGGAACGCGCTGGCGATGAACACCAGCATCACCAGCAGCGTCGGCCGCAAGGCATCGGGCACAGCCAACTCGGGCAGCAGGGCGGCCAGCACCCAGCTGGCGCGGCCGACCGCGGCCAGCGTGGCGGCAAGCGCACGGCGCCTGCCGAGCACCTCGGCGGCCCAGGCTCCGAAGGGGCTCGCCACCTGAGCAAGGAACGGCACGCTGCCGACGAGCGCGATGTGAGTCGAGGTGGCCCCGAGCGTGAGTAGGTAGCCGACGAGGACGGCGCCCGAGGTCCAGTTGAGCAGCACCTGCACGAGCCCGCCCTCAACCATCGAGAGGCGCATCGTGCGCTTGACGGCGACGCTAAGGCTGTCCGGTGGTGTTGGTGCTGCTTGAGGGGGAGCTGCTTGCGGGGGTTGTGTGGGTGATGAGGCGGTCGCTGCCATCTGCAGCCGACAAGTCTACGCCGCCAGGCGAGCGGAGTAGCGCGCTTCGCCGACGGGGCTTAAGGCGGTTCGTCTGCCAGCGTGTAAGAGGCCGCCCTTAGAGCTGCACGCCCCCGATGAACACCGCCTTGTTCTCCAGGTACTCGGCCAGCC
>DASROV010000458.1:0-3474 GCA_035646755.1 Trueperaceae bacterium
GAGAAGATCCGCGAACGCTTCGGGGGCTGGGTGACCGACATCGTCGGTCCGTTTCGAGAGGATTGGCGGACGGCGCGCCCGGTAGCGCCCTTCCACAAGGGCGACGGGCACGTCACCGACGACACGCTTATGACCCTCGCGCTGAGCAACGTCTATTTGAAGCAGCGTGACCATCTCTCCGCCTTCGACATGGCCGACCACCTCATACCCGAGATCGCCGACGAGGTCATCTTCATCCCCGAGCTGGAGCGCGAGACGGTCCTCGTCAACCGGCTCTTCTTCGCGGAGAAGTACCTTGTACATCGCCTACGGCACGCCAACATCGACCCGCGGGAAGCCGGCGTCGGCAACGTGGTGAACTGCGGCGCCGCGATGTACATGTCGCCCGTCGGCATCGTCAACGCCGGCAACCCGGAAGGCGCCTACGCCGAGGCGATCGAGATCTCCGGAGCGCACCAGCTGAGCTTCGGCCGCGAGGCTGCCGGAGTTATGGCAGCGGCAGTCGCAGAGGCGATGCGGCCGGGCGCATCCGTCGACTCGGTGGTCGAGGTCGCCATCGCGCTGGCCAAGGATGGCACGCGCGAGGCGATCGCTCAGGTAACGGCGGCGGCGCGTGGGGTATCGGGTTGGGAAGAAGCCATCCCTGTCCTGCGCGACGCTGTACGCCCCTTCGACTCCGTCGGTGAGACCTATCGCGAACCCGACCTCGACGCCCGGAAGCCGAGCCGCAAGAACGCGATCGAGGAACTGCCGGTGGCACTGGGGATGCTCGTCGCCAACGCCGGCGACTACACGCAGACCGTGCTCGGGGGCGTCAACTACGGGCGCGACTCCGACTCGATCGCACAGATGGGCGGCTCGATCGCCGGTGCCCTACACGGTGAGACGGCGGTCCCGCGGGCCTGGGCCGAGAGGGTCTCGTCCGCCAGCCGCCGCGACTTCCGAGCGGTTGCCGACGGCCTGGCCGCAGTCGCCAAGGAAGTCTTCGATCACGACCGAAAGCGCTGGGAACGGCGCGTGGCAAGCTTCCCCGCGGCGCGTGCCGCGGAAGGCGTTTAGCGTTGAAGGAAAGTAGCGTGGAGGAAAGTAACGTGGAAGGCGTATCGACGGTCAGGATCAGCTGGCTGAAGCCCGAGGACCGCATAGAGCACGAGTTCAGGCAGCTGCGAGAAGAGGGCGCCGATCCGAGTGGGCTCGAAGAGAGATGGCGCAAAGGCGGGACGGAGGATCTCGATAAGCAGCGCGAACTGGCGTTGGAGCTGCTAGACGCGTCCGTCGCGCTGAGGCGCAACGATGACGACCTGGACGTGGCGGCCTTCGTCCGCAGCGCCGCCGCCCCTTCCCCATCGACAAGGTTCGATCGCGCCGATCTGGAGAACCGCCTGAACGCCGCCTGGACCGGCCGCGCCGCCGGTTGCCTACTCGGCAAACCCGTCGAGAAGGTGCCGAGGGAAGGCATACGCGAGATCCTGCAGAGCATCGGGGAGTGGCCGCTAGAGCGCTACTTCACCGCCGAAGGGGTGCCGGCTGACGTCACCGAACGCTACGCCTGGAACCGGGCCAGCCGCGGCACCAGCATGCGGGAGAACATCGAGTGCATGCCGGAAGACGACGACCTCAACTACGCGATGCTCAACCTCCACGTTGTGGAGAAGTCCGGTGAAGGTTTCACCACTGAGGATGTCGCCACCGCTTGGCTGCAGATGATGCCGGTGCTCACCGTGTTCACGGCCGAGCGGGTCGCATACGAGAACCTTCTGCACCACCTGTTGCCGCCCGACACCGCGCTCTACCGCAACCCTTACCGGGAGTGGATCGGCGCACAGATTCGGGCGGACGTCTGGGGTTGGGTCTCGCCGGGCGATCCGGGGCGCGCGGCCGAGCTCGCCTGGAGGGACGCGCGCCTTAGCCACAGCGCCAACGGCATCTACGGTGAGATGTTCGTGGCGGCGATGGTGGCCAGAGCGTTCACTACAAGCGACGTTGTGGAAGTGGTCGAAACCGGCCTACAGTTCGTACCGGAAGAAAGCAGGCTCGCCGCGGCCATCCGTTTCGCCATGGACCTGCCGCAGCAGACCAGTGACTGGGAAGAGGCGCTTGATCTTCTCTACGCCGAACTCGGGCACTATCACTGGGTCCACACCATCAATAACGCCGCGTTGGTAGCGGCGGCCCTGCTGTTCGGCGAAGGGGAATTCGAGAAGACCATCTGCTACGCCGTCATGGGTGGTTGGGACACCGATTGCAACGGGGCCACGGTCGGCTCGATAGTAGGCGTGATGGGCGGCGCGGGGTCGATACCGGCAGGTTTGATACCAACAGCATGGTCCGACCCGCTGCGGAACCGGGTGCGCACCAGCCTCAAGGGGTTCGATAACTCACGGCTAGATGAGCTCGCTGCCCGCACGCTTGCCCAGGTGCCTGAGCGCTACCTAGTCTCGGCAAGCTGATCTTGGGAGGAGGCGTATGAACGACACCTCCGCACGACCGCCCGACGACAGGCTCGGCCAGGTCGCCGTCCCGGCAGCCGATCTGCGAGCCGGCCCCCTAGCCGGGCTGCGCATCGTCGACATGGCCACGATGATGGCCGCTCCCTGGGCGGCGACCTTCCTGGCCGACTACGGCGCGGACGTGATCAAGGTCGAACACCCGACGAGTGGCGATCACGCCCGCCAGTTCGGTCTTTCGAAGGACGGCGAGCCGGTGTTCTGGAAGTCACTGGCGCGCAACAAACGCTCCCTTTGTCTCGACCTCAAGAGCGAGCAGGGCCGTGGTGTGTTCGAGCGACTCGTCAGCGACGCCGACGTCGTCATCGAGAACTTCCGTCCCGGCGTGATGGCGCGCTTGGGACTCGACTATGAGACCCTGAGTGCCCTCAACCCGCGGTTGGTGATGTTGAGCGTCACCGGCTACGGCCAGGATGGCCCGTACGCCGACCGGCCCGGTTTCGGCACGCTGATAGAGGCGATGTCCGGCTTCGCATACTCCAACGGCCACCCCTACGGGCCGCCGACCCTTCCAGCGATCCCCTTGGCTGACGGCGTGGCGGGAGCCTTCGGTGCGCTCTCGGTAATGATCGCCCTGCGCGAACGTGACGGTGACGGAACCCCAGACAGCGGCTCCGGCAGGGGCCAGCACCTTGACATGTCGTTGTTCGAACCGCTCGCCAGGCTGATGGAGGGGCACGTGCTCGAGTACAGCGCGCTCGGGATCGTAAGGCAAAGGCTCGGCAACGGCAGCCTCACCTCGGCGCCCCGCAACGCCTACCAAGCCGCCGACGGCGGTTGGGTCGCGTTGTCCGCCAGCGCCCAGCCGGTCTTCGAGCGGTTGATGAACGCAGTTGGTAGGCCCGAGCTCGTTGACGATCCTCGATTCGCGAGTAACCACGTCCGGATCGAGAATCGTGAGGCCCTCGACGAGGTGCTGCAGGAGTGGATCGGGCAGCTCGGCGATGTCGTAGACAGGGCCGACAGC
>DASROV010000459.1:0-2538 GCA_035646755.1 Trueperaceae bacterium
CGTCTCCGCCACGAACCGCGGCCGGCCGCCGTTGAGCTCGACGCTCACGGGGACTAGGTTCATCGGCGGGCTGCCGAGGAAGCTGGCCACGAAGGTGGTGGCCGGTCGGTGGTAGACCTCAAGGGGAGCCCCGAACTGCACGATGCGGCCGTGGTCCATGACCGCGATGCGGTCGGCCAGCGCCATCGCCTCGGCCTGATCGTGAGTAACGTAGACCGCCGTGACGCCGAGCTCCTTCTGCAGGTGCTTGAGGAACCCGCGCGCCTCGAGGCGCAGCTTGGCGTCTAGGTTCGAGAGGGGCTCATCGAACAGGAACACCTGAGGCTTGTGGACAACCGCCCGCGCCACCGACGTGCGTTGCTGCTGACCGCCCGAGATCTGCGACGGTCGGCGCTCGAGTAGCTGCGCGATCCGTAGGTTCTGCGCTACCTCGGCGGCCTTCGCCGCGCGCTCAGCCTGGCTCACGCCGCGAACCTTGAGCGGATAGGCGATGTTCTCGGAGATCGTCATGTGCGGGTAGAGCGCGTAGTCCTGGAAGACCATGCCGACGTCGCGATCCTTCGGCGGCAGCAGGGTGACGTCCCTATCGCCGATCGCGATGCGGCCGCTAGTGGGTTGCTCGAGCCCGGCGATGAGCCTAAGCGTCGTGGTCTTGCCACAGCCAGAAGGTCCGAGCAGGCACACGAACTCGCCGTCGGCGATGTCGAACGACACGTCGTTGACGGCCTTCACCGTGCCGAACTCCTTGCTGATCGACTCGAAGCTCACTCGCGCCACGAGTCACCCCGTTTCAGGTGTTTCAGCCTCATGACTTGATACCTCCGAAGAACCTGAAGCCGTAGCGCCAGTTGACGAACAGGTAGAGCAGCAGCACCGGCAACGTGTAGAGCAGGGAATAGGCAGCGGTGAGCGTGACAAGCGGGGTGCCCGCCTCGGAGTAGAAGGAGTAGATCGCCACCGAAGCCGGCATCTTGGTCGAGCTCCGCAACAGTATGAAGGGGATGAGGAAGCCGCCCCAGACGTTGACGAACGCCCACACGGCGATGACCATCATCCCCGGGCGGACCATCGGCAGCGCGATGTCGCCGAACACCCGCCACGAGCTGGCGCCGGCCACCATCGCAGACTCCTCGTAAGAGCGCGGGATCGAGTCGACGAAGTCGCGCATGATGAAGATGGCCGCGGGCAACAGGCCGCCGGTGAACACCAGGATCACGGCCACGTGGGTGTCGATGAGCCCCATCCTGAAGATCATCAGGAAGATGGGCACCATGGCTGCCGTGCCGGTAACCACCGACGAGAACAGCACCAGCCCGTAGGTGATGACGCCGCTGCCGCGGATGTGGGAGCGCGACAAGGCGTAGGCCGCCAGCGTCGCGAACAGGGTGACGAGGAGCATCGCGCCCCCGGCTTGGAGGATGCTGTTCTGCGCCAAGGCGCGGATGGCGAAGCTGTTGCCGAAGACCCGCTCGAAGTTCTGCAGGCTCGGCTCTTCGGGGATCTGCACCGACAGCGTCGCCAGCTCGTTGAACGGTGCGACTGTCAGCCACAGCAGCGGCAGCACGAAGAAGGCCGCGAACAGGCACGCGCCGACGTAGAACGCGATGCGGCCGACCATGAATCGTACTGGTCGCCGTAATGCCGGCGGCATGGGGGGCGTTGGGGCTTCGTTACCGGGACCGCGTGTCACCGCGGCACCCGCTGCGAGCGCAGGATGGCCAGATAGACGAGCGCGAAAGCCAGATTGATGAGCATCATGATCATGCCGACCGCCCCACCGAGCCCGAAGCGGAAGAACTGGAACGCGGTGCGGTAGGTGAATATCGAGACCACCTCGGTCTGGAAGGCCGGTCCGCCGCCGGTGAGCAGGAACGGCGTGAAGGTGTTGAACGTCCATAGCGTTATCAGGATCAGGCAGGTCGCGATATGCGTCTTGATCAGCGGCAGGATGACGTCGCGCAGCCGCTGCCAGCCGTTGGCGCCGGCCACCGAGGCCGTCTCCATGTGACTGGGTGGGATCGAGCCGAGCGCCGACGAGAACAACAACATGCTGAACGCCGTCCCGCGCCAGATGTTGAAGATGATTATCGACAGCATCGGTAGGCCGAGCAACCAATCGGGGCTGCCGAGGCCGAGCGCGCTCAGGATCTGGTTGAGGGTCCCGTCGTCGCGGTCGAGGAACGCGAACCAGGCGAAGGCAACGACCACATCGGGCATGATCCAGGCGATGATGCCGAGCGTTTGGACGGTGCTCTGCACCCAGCCGCGGCGGTTGTAGAAGAACCAGGCGAGGACCAGCCCCAGCACCGCTTGGCCGAGGATGGCTGAGAACAGCACGAACTGGCCGGTGATGAGCAGCGACGCGCCGAACTCGCCCGAGTTGAGGAACGTGCTCGGGTCGAAGAGTTGCCGGTAGTTGCCGAGACCTATGAACTCCGGGTTGACCGCGTTGCGGCCGGTGAGCGTGCGGTTGGTGAAGCTGACTGCCGCGATCCAGAAGAACGGCAGCACGATGAACGCCGCCACGAACAGCCCGGC
>DASROV010000460.1:0-23139 GCA_035646755.1 Trueperaceae bacterium
CCTTCACCGCCTGCAATCGACCAACCCACAGCAGCGCAGGGCTACCCGTCAGCCTGGACCGGTCTTGGGCCATTGCCACCGGCTCGGCCAGCAGGTCGGTCGCGCCCTCCATGACCTCGAACACCTGATCTTCGGAGTGCACGACGCCGCGCGCCAGCCATGGCGCGGCCTGCGCCGCGGACGTGAACAGGAATCCGTCGACCTCGGCGAGCCCCCAGCGCTGCAGCCGGCCGCGCAGGCCGCGCCTCGGACTCTCGGCGTGGTGCTGCACGACGATCGCTGCTCGGGGCCGCAGCCGCCGCCTCAGCAGCCGCGTCTGGAGAGGGAAAACCAGCCCGTTGACGTGCACGAGGTCGGGGTCGAGGTCGACCACGGTGCGCGTTACTCTCAAGGCCGGCTGCCATGAGCGGGGCCGTCCGCGCCTTCCTGCCGCGACGAAGCAGTACTCCACGCCATCCCTCAAAACGAGCGCGTCGTGGCTATGGCGCTGGACCACCCCGACCTCCAGGCCCGCCGCGCGCAGGCCAGCCGCCCATTGCCGCAGAGCGGCGAAAGCGTCGAGGGTGCCGTTAGGATCGGCGATGTTCGGGTCGAAAGCGAAGTTGACGACTACTACCCGCGGGCTGCGCTCGGCGGTGCCTACATCACGACCAACGACTGGGCTGCCCGCACGGCCGCCCACGCGTACGCCCGCACGGCCGCCGTCAGCCACGTGCCGACGGCCGCGTCAACCGTCTGGCGGCCCGCGCACCCACACCGCCGAGATAGGCCGGATAGGCCAGTACCGGCGGCAACGCCGGGTTCGCTAGACACACCAGCCAAGGGTTCGCCTTCCAGCGTTGCCACCGTATGCCCCAACTACCGAAACCGTTGGGGTTGACCCCGCGCAGGTTCAGCCCGGCCCTGTCGTCGAGTGGCAAGCTGTCGGTCAGCCTCCGCAACGACGGAGCGACCCGCTGCGCCAACCTCCCTAACTCGCTCGCCTCGATGGCGTCAGGAAAGACCCGTGCCGTCAGCGCCAGCGCAGGGTAGGTCCACTCGGCGTGGGTGTCAGGAATCGTTCGCGCCGTCACCGCGATCCGTCTAAGGTCGACTAGCTGCAGCAGCATGCCGCTACCGCGCATGAGGTGACTGGTGGCGTGCGCGGCGACGTCGAGCAAGAGCGCCTCGGCGCTCGGCAACATCACCGCTTGGCCATGAAGCAGCGACTCGAGTCCCGCAGCCCACATAAGAGGCGCGAAGTCGACGCCACCGCGATCGAGCCACACCGACCTGCGCAGGACGGTGTGAACCTCCACCGGCCTGGGGTTGCCGGGATGTGTGCCGTCGTACGACACGACGCTGTCGCCCGGACGCCGGTAGCTGCGGTGACGGGCTTCGGTCTCGCTCAACAGCCGGTAGCCGAGCCGCACCAGTATCTCGTGCAGGCCCTTTTCGTCGTCGGGGCTGACCAACAGGTCGATGTCGGCCATCGGCCTGAGCGCGGGTTCGCGGTAGTACCGATCGCTCAAGACGCTGCCTTTCAGCGGCATCAGCCGCAGGCCGGCCGCGGCGGCGGTCTCCAGTATCAAGCCGAGGTCGCCCGCGAAGGCGGCCATCCGCACGCGGTTCTGCTCGAGCTGGAGGCGGAGCCAGTCGGCAGTCGCTGACTGAAGAAGGGGCTGCGTCGGGACTAGCTCTGACGCGTTGGCAGGGGGCGCGCTCTTACTCGGACCCGGGCCCGCTTGCTCCTCAAGCAGGGCCGCGACCAGCGGTGCCAGGCCCTGATTGGTAAGCAGTGATCGAAGATCGGGGCCGCGTCGCTGCGATAGGTCGGCCAGACGTGCGGCCAACGGGGCCGGCGGAGAGCGGCACAACCAGTCGATGACCTCAGGAAGCAGCGCCCTCGCCGCTCGCAGCTCGCGGGCTTTGGAGCCGCTCTCCATGGCGGTGACCGTGCGGTTGGTGGTCCGATCGCCTGCTGCCGCGGCCACGTCTCAGCGCTCTTCTCGGAACAGGAACTCGTCGAGAACCCGAGACATCGCGTCCGGATCGCCGCTCATCATGAAGCGGTAGGCCCCGCGCGCGACGACCTCGTCTAGACGCTGCTGGTGACCGGTGGTCCACCCGGTCTGCCATGGCCAGGCCGGCTCGATCCGCGCCACTGCCTCGTCGGAAGACAGCCTCGTTATGCCGCTCGCGGCGCCGCGTTCGAGAAGAAGGATCGGCCCGAGCGGCGCCGACGGCGTCGTGCTGTCGGGGAGCAGCGACTCCAGGTCGACGTCGAGCTTGAGCTTGCCGTTGGCCTGTAACCTGGGCTCGAGCTCCGCGAGCTCTGGGAAGAAGCGCGCGGCGTCGGGCAGGAGCAGTAACTGCCACGGCACGCCCCACACGCGGGCCCCGCCCGTGCCGCCGATCTGCACGGCGTCTTCAGACACCATGCGGTAGCCGCGACGGGCAGCGGCGTAGGCCAAGGTCGACTTGCCGGCTCCCGAGGGGCCGTGCAGCAGCACGCTGCGGTCGCCTTTGACCACGCAGGCGCAGTGCAGCGGAAGGTAGCCGCGTGCCGGCCCCAGCATTCCCAGCGCCAGGGCCGCCATTACCTGATGCCGCAAACGCCAGCCGTCGGCGACCAGCGCCGGGCTGACGATGGCGAAGGCGTAGCCCCTCACCAAGTCGGCCACCGCGCTGTCGTGCTGACCAAGCACGATAGTGAAAAGGTGACCCTGCGTGCGGAACACCGGTCTCTCCCCTGGCACCGCGCCGGCCGGTTCGTCGCTGACCAGCAGCCTAAGCACGAGCGGCTCCGCGGCGGCTGGGGTGGCGTCGCCGTAGCGACTGAACAGCTCGTGAGCGGCCGCCATCACCCGCTTGTCGTTGGTCTCCACCCGCAGCGACTCGCCCATTAGCGGGAACTCTCGGCTGATGGTCGGGACCAGCTGCTCAAGCAGCGAGTTGGGCGGCAGCGCCTTGGCTTGGCGTGACGCACCGCGCGCCACGGCTCGCCTCATCAGCGCCCGCCGCCGGTCGTCACGATGCCTTGCTGGATGGCCCGCTGCGCGACGAAGAACAGCACGGCGATGGGCGCAAGGCCGACGAGCGCCATGGGCAAGAGGTACTGGAGCTGGGTGCCGAAGATGCCCTGGAAGAAGGCCAACCCCAGCTGCATCGTGAAGCTCGACTCGCGCGTGAGGTACACCAGCGGCTCCAGGAACTCGTTGTACGACGCGATGGCCGCGAACACCGCCACGGTCGCCACCGCTGGGCGGGCCAAGGGCAGGGCGACGTGCCAGAACGCCGCGAGCGGGTTGCAGCCGTCGAGGTCGGCGCTGTCGAAGACGTCGCGCGGGATGCTCCTGAAGAACTGCCTGAAGAGGAACACGTAGAAGGCGTTGGCGAAGAAGTGCGGCACCACCAGCGGCAGGTAGCTGCCCGTCCAGCCCAGCCGGCTGTAAAGCACGAACAGCGGCAGCAAGGTGACCGCGCTTGGCAGCAGCACGGTGGCAAGCAGCAGCGCGAACAGCACTCGCTTGCCGCGGCCGCTGAGGGTGGCGAAGGCGTAACCGACGAGAGATGACGAAAGCACGGTGCCGATGACGGTGAGGACCGCGACCAGCAGCGAGTTGAGCATGAACCGAGGGAAGTCGAGCAGGCGCCAGGCCTCGGTGAAGCTGTCGAGCGTAAGCGAGCCCGGGAGCCACCGCGACGGCGCCTGGAACAGCTCAGCCGCCGGCCGGAAGGCGGCGAGCAACGCCCACAGCACGGGCAACGCGAACGGCAGCAGCACCAGGACGGTTAGCGCGTAGCCGAGCAGCGGCCGTGGCCACCCCCGCGTCATGCCCGCCCCAGGTAGAAGACCCGCCGCTCGAACAGCCTGAACTGCGCGAGGGTGAGCAAACCTACGCAAGCGAGCAACGCCACGGCCAACGCCGCGGCGTAGCCGATGCGGCCGTAGCTGAACGCGTTCTGGTAGAGGTAGAGGGGCAACGTGAGAGTGGCGTTGTTGGGTCCGCCTCCCGTGAGCACGTAGCTCGGGGTGAAGACCTGGAAGGCGCCGATGAGGTTGACGACGGCGAGGTAGAAGGTCACCGGCGACACCAGCGGCCAGGTCACGTGGCGCCACTGCGCCCAGCGGCCCGCGCCGTCGAGCCGCGCGGCGTCGTAGAGCTCGGCGGGTACGGCCTCGAGCGCCGCCAAGTAGACGACCATGTTCACGCCAACGCCCCACAACCCCATGAGGATCAGCGTGGGCATGGCCCAGGCCTCGCTGTGCAACCAACCTGGCCCCCTTATTCCCAACTCGCCCAACAGCTGGTTGGCCAGCCCGAAACGTGGGTTGAAGATCCAGCCCCACACCAACGCCATGGCAACGCCTGAGAGCACCGCGGGCAGGAACACGATCGTGCGGAACAAGCGGACCCCGGGCCGCGGCCGGTGAAGCAACACAGCCAGCGCGAACCCCAGCGCCAGCCCAAGCGGCACCAGGCCGAGGGCGTAATAGGCGGTGTTGACGAGGCTGCGGACGAACAAAGGGTCGCTGACCAGGCGGCTAAGGTTGTCGAGGCCGACGAACCGCGGTGGCTGCGGGAGGGGCCAGTCGGCGAACGACATCGCGACGACCGCCACAAGCGGCCCGCCTTGGAACACCACCAGGCCGATGAGCCAGGGCGTGATGAGCAGGTAGAACCAGCGCTCGCGGCGGCGCGCCATGGCGCTTCTCATTCGACCGCGCTTGCCCGCCGCCCGTGCCTTCGTTGCAACGGCGCTATGCGACGTGAGCACTCCCCGGCCCTACTGCTTGCGGTCGTCGGCGAGGGTGTCGTTGAGCACGCGCTCGATCTCGGCAAGCGCCTCGGGCACCGGCACGTCGCCGCGCATCATGTTGGTGAACAGGTCGGCGGTGAGCCCGTAGGCTTCGAACGCGCTCGGCGTGAACGGATGGAAGACCGAGCCGTACTCCATCGCCGCGAGGATCGCCCCCTGGTTCGCCGGCGGGCGCGACGGGTCGATAACCGACTCGGCCGCGCTCCGACGCGCCGGCACCGCATGGCCGGGCTTACCCCACGTCTCTGCCAGGAACGGTGGCGAGGTGAGTTCCTGCAGCAACGTCCAAGCCTCGGCCGGGTGCTCGCTGGTAGCCGCTACGGCGTAGCCGTTGACGCTAAGCGGCGTATGCCTCTCTCCGTCTTCACCGAGCAACGGCTGTGCGACGTCGTAATCGATGCCGCCTAGCGCGTTAAGTTGCCCGACGGCGAAGAAGCCGTTGTAGCCCATCGCCGCCGCCCCGGCGATGAAAGGGTCGCCAGGGGTGCCGGTCTGCGAACCGAAGTACGGGTCGTAGAGGCCGGCATGATCTACCTGCACCAGGTCCGCCCACCACTGCGCGGCCCTCACCACGTCGGGGGTGGTGGCGGCGAAGGTCGTGCAGAGGGCGTCGGCGCACCAGTCGGCGCCGAAAGCCTGGATCAGGTGCCGTTGCCAGTAGAACGTCAGCGACCCGTTCCAGCCCCACTGGACTATCGCGTCCGGGTCGAAGCCGTCGCCGACAGGCGTGTTGCCGGCGGCGTCGAGGGTGAGGCGGAAGGCGGCTTCGCGCATGTCGGCGTAGGTCCAGTCGTCGCTCGGGTAGTCCACGCCGGCCGCAGCGAACATCGTCTTGTTGAAGAACAGAAGGTCCGGTGTGGCCGTATCCGGCAAGGCGTAGAGCGTCTCACGCCAACGGAACGGAGCGAGCACCCCCGGGTAGTAGTCGCCGAGGTCGAGCTCGGCGAAGCCGGGCATGGCGGCGAGGTCGAGGAACGCGGCGCGGCGGATCCACTGCTGGATCGACAGCCCATCGCTGCGCACGAGGTCAGGAAGCGAGCCGGCGGCCAGGCGGGTGTTCATGCGCTCGGCGAACGACTGCTGCGGCACCGGTTCGAGCTCGACCTCGAACTCGGCGTGGGCGGCGTCGACGGCCTCGAGCGCGGGGCGGAAGCTGGCCAGCTCCTGCGGCGTCATGCCGACCATCAGGGTGATGGTCACCGGCTCTTGGGCGAGCGCGGTGCCGGCCAGCAGCAGGCAGCCGAACAAGACGAGGATCGGCGGGCGGGACGCGGCCTTCGACACGGCGGGCCTCCTCGGGCTCACACCAACGACGTTATGGCGCAACGATGACGGCAGCTAGGTGCCGAAGGACGCCAGATTGGCGACCGTTGACGAGATCGTTCGGTCCAATATGTAAGCCTGCGCCCAGTTCGCACGTGATCTGACTTACCTAGGCCAGACGCACGTGGCTGCTCGCCGCCGCTGGCCATGGCGACCTCGAGAACGAACCGCGTCGGGCAGCGCTTGCTAGGCTCGGCGCATCATCGAGCGCTTCCGCGTCGTCGTCATCGGAGCCGGTCAGGCCGGTCTGGCGCTCGGTTATCACCTGAGGCGACTGGGGCTGAGCTTCCTGATCGTGGACGGCGCTGCCGCCGTCGGCTCCTCCTGGCGCGAACATTGGGACTCGCTGCAACTGTTCACGCCGGCGCAGTACAACGCGCTGCCTGGCCTGCCCTTCCCTCAACCGGCTGACACCTATCCCGGCAAGGACGAGGTGGCCGACTACCTACAGGAGTACGCGGCGCGCTTCGCCATGCCCGTGCGCCTGAGCACGCGCGTGACCGGCCTGAAGCGAGGGCGCGGCGAGTTCCTGATCGAGACCGAAGGAGCGCAACTCAGCGCGGAGCAGGTCGTGGTCGCGACCGGACCGTTCCACGGCCCCTCCATACCCGACTTGGCCAGGGACCTCTCCCCTGAGGTACGGCAGCTCCACAGCTCGGGGTACCTCAACCCTGAGGCGCTCTCCACCGGCGCGGTGCTGGTGGTGGGCGGGGGCAACTCTGGAGCACAGATAGCCCAGGAACTGGCCGCCTCCCGCCAGGTGTACCTGTCGCAGGGGCGAAGGCTGCCGGTGGTGCCACCGCGCCTGTGGGGGCGAAGCCTGTTCTGGTGGCTCGAGACGCTCGGCGTGACCAAGGTCCCGGCCGACTCGGCCCTCGGCAGGCGCATGCGCGGCAACGACGACGTCGTGATCGGGGCCAGGCCGCGTGAGCTGTTGCGCGCGGGCCGGCTCGTCCTGCTGCCGCGCGCCGTCGGCGCCGGAGGGGGCGTCGTCGTCTTCGCCGACGGTCGCCGGTTGGCGGTGAGCACCGTGATCTGGGCCACCGGTTACCGCTCCGACTACGGCTGGCTCGACCTGCCGGTACTCGACGCCGAGGGGCAGCCCGTGCACCGACGAGGCGTGTCCACCGCCGCCGGCCTGTACTTCCTCGGCCTACGCTGGCAGCACACCACGGGTTCGGCGCTGCTAGGTTGGGTCGGGCACGACGCGGCGTTCATCGCAGAGCAGATCGTCAAGCAGCGCGAGCGCTTGTCGGCAGCGGTGGGCGTGTTGTAGAGTGTTCCCACCCCCACCTGGGGTGGGGTAACCGAGGAGGCTCCGTCGTGACAGATCACGAGCACGATCACCCCCATGGCTCACGCGCCGCGGAGAGCAGCGACGCGCCTGGCGGGCACGACGAGCACGCCGGTCACGATGCCCATGGCGCCCACGACAAGCACGCAGGGCACACGCCCGAGATGTTCCGTGACCGCTTCTGGCTCTCGCTGATCCTGACGCTACCCATCCTCTACTTCAGTACGCAGATCCAAGAGTGGCTCGGCTTCGAGGCGATCGGGTTCGCCGGGGACCGGTGGGTCAACCCGGTTCTCGGCACGATCCTGTTCCTCTATGGCGGCATCGTCTTCCTGAGGGGCGCCCGGCACGAACTCGCCGACAGGCGGCCGGGGATGATGACGCTGATCAGCCTCGGCATCAGCGTCGCCTACCTCTACAGCATGGCGGTCGCTTTCGGCGCGCCAGGCATGCCGTTCTTCTGGGAGCTCGCCACGCTCATCGCCATCATGCTGCTCGGCCACTGGCTCGAGATGGCGAGCGTGCAAGGTGCGTCGCGCGCGCTTCAACACCTGGCCTCGCTGGTGCCGCAGGTGGCGCACCGGCTCGGCGAGGGGGGCGTAGTTGACGTGCCCGTGTCGTCCCTTAGCGTCGGTGACCGCATCCTGGTGCGACCCGGGGAGCAGCTCGCAGCCGACGGCCGTGTCGTAGACGGCAACAGCAGCGTCAACGAGGCCTTCCTCACCGGCGAGTCACGGCCGGTAAGCAAATCGCTCGGCGACGAGGTCGTGGCCGGCTCGGTAAACGGGGAGGGCGCGCTAACCGTCGAGGTCGCCCACACCGGCGACGAGACCACCCTCTCCCAGATACAGCGACTCGTCGAGGAAGCCCAGGCTTCCCGCAGCCGCTTCCAGAACCTGGCCGACAGAGCGGCGGGCTGGCTCTTCTACATCGCCCTCGGGGTGGCGGCGGTCACGTTCGTGGTGTGGCTGTTCGCCTCCCAGGACCTGCAACAGGCCATCACGCGCACGGTCACGGTGCTGGTCATCGCCTGCCCCCATGCGCTCGGCCTCGCCATCCCGCTGGTGACCGTCAACGCCACCGCGCTGAGCGCCCGAAACGGCATCTTGGTGCGCAACCGCGAGGCGTTCGAGCGCGCCCGCGACGTACGGGTCGTCGCCTTCGACAAGACGGGCACCCTCACCAAGGGCGAGTTCGGCGTAAGCGAGGTGTTCGTCGACGAAACCGCCATCCTTGAGCGCCGCGACGCCGGAAGCGCAACCGACGCTGCCGTCACCGGCACCGTCACGGTCACTGCCGAGGAGGCGCTGCGCATCATGGCGGCGCTGGAAACCAGGAGCGAGCATCCGCTGGCGGCGGCGGTCGTCGCCGAGGCCGATCGGCGAGGTGTGCCGGCCGCAGACGTCAGCGACTTTGAGGTCGTGGCCGGCCAAGGCGTGCGCGGTGTGGTGAACGGCCGGCGCTACGCCGTTGGTCGGCCCGAGTGGACCGCCGAGCGGGGTCTCGACCTGTCTCCGGCCCTCCGCCGCGGCCTCGAGCAGGGCGAGGCGCGTGGCGAGAGCGTTATCGCGCTAATGGACGATGAGCGCGTGCTGGCGCTCGTGGCGTTGGCCGACAAGGTTAGGCAGGGCGCCAAGGACGCCGTGCGGGCGCTGAAGAACCTCGGGGTCGAGAGCGTGATGATCACCGGCGACGCCGAAGCTGTGGCCAGCACGGTGGCAGCGGAGCTCGGCATCGAGCGTTACTACGCCCGGGTGCTGCCGCAAGACAAGGCCGCCAAGGTAGCCGAGCTCAAACGTGGCGGACCGACCGCGTTCGTGGGCGACGGCATCAACGACGCCCCGGCGCTGCTGGAAGCCGACGTCGGCATCGCCATCGGCGCTGGCACCGACGTGGCCATCGAGTCCGCCGACCTGGTGCTCATCGAGGACGACCCGCTCGACGTCGTGGCCGCCCTCAAGCTCTCGCGAGCCACGTACGGCAAGATGATCCAGAACCTGTGGTGGGCGGCCGGCTACAACATCGTCGCGCTTCCCCTCGCCGCCGGCGTGCTGGCCTGGGCGGGCATACTGCTCTCGCCCGCGGTGGGCGCCGTGCTTATGACCATCTCGACCATCGTGGTTGCGGTCAACGCCACTCTGCTGCGACGCGTCAACTTGGCGCCGTAACGGCGACACAGTAGGCTCACGGTTGCCAAAGCGGGTTCACAGCCCGGTAGATATCGTAGGTGTCTAGCGTGTCGGCCGGTACCAGGTTGCTCGCCCATGAATAGAAGCTGATGTAGTGGCCGTCACCGCTGATCACGGGCTCGATCTGATCCCAGTCGTCGGGCAGAGTGTCGTCCATGCCGATGGTCACGTTGGCCACACGGCCGGTGACCAGGTCTTCGACGTAGGTAAATCCCTGTACGCACCTGTTGAAGTCACAAGGATCGTACGGGTCGTCGAGGGGCGCCAAGTTGGTGGCATAGGAGCCGAAGGCCACGTAACGACCGTCAGCACTGATGACCGACAGGACCGAGTCCCAATCGGCCGCCACATCAGCGGCGTTCGTGGCGACCAGAAGCAGCTCTCCGGTGACCATGTCCTTGACGTAGACGTCGTCCTCGAGCTCGAAGGCCTGATCGCCGTCGTTCTCGGTAGCTCGCGGGAAGGTCGTGGAGTCACTCCAGAACGTAACGTAGCGGCCGTCGGCGCTGATCGACTGACCCCACATACGCTGTGCCCGGTCGCCGAGGGCGCCGGCAGCGGTGATGCTCGCCAGTTCCGTCGTCATCGTCTCAAGGTCGAGGCGGAAGATGTCCCTCTGTCCGTTGGCATCCGCGGCGACGAGGTCGTCAGATCTTGACTCGAACACTATGAACCTCCCGTCTGCGCTGAGGGCCCCCGGGCTGGCGTCGGCCCAGCCATCGTCGGCAGCGTTACGGCCGATCCGCACTGTAGTAAGCGTGTCGAGGTCGACCACGTAACCGGCTTCGACGGCGCTGATCGGGGTGCTGCTGCGAAAGGCGACTGTGCGACCGTCGGCACTGATGGCTCTGAGGTAGTTTGAACCGTAGCCGTCGGGGTTGTCGAAAGTGACCAGCTCACCCGTCTCCCGATCCTTGACGGCGGGTCTGTCGTTGGCCGTCGTGAACCCAACGTAGCGGCCGCTCGCACTTATCACCGCCCAGCTGTCACCGACTCCGACCGGTACGCCGTCGCCGTCGATGCTTACGATCTCGACCGTACCGGTATCCATGTCCTTGACGAAGACGTCCGCGGTACCGCCGAAAGTGGTCTCCGAGAGGTTGGTGGCGTTGGACACGAAGGCGACGTAACGGCCATCGTGGCTCAGCACTCCGAGGTACTCGACCTCCTGGTTCGATACCGCTCCAGCAGCGGTCTCGTTGACGCGCTCGGGCGGCAGGCCCCAGTAGTCGTACGGCAGGTCGTCGATGGTGAACGACTTCGTCACCACGCCGAAGTTGCCGTCGGCATCGCTGACCGTAAGGGCGGCCGCATAGGTGCCGTTGCGGCCGTAGCCACGAAGTACGTTGGGTTTCCAATCGACTGTCGCGGTAAGTCCACCAAGTTGCCAGGTGTACTCCTCGATACCGACGTCGTCGGTCGAGAGACTGCCGTCGAACGAGTAGTAGACGCTGCCCTCGAATCGTGGATCGGGGAGCGGATTGATCGCGAACCCGGCGGTGGGCGCGCCCGGCGCCGGCGCAGCCATCGTGAACATCAGCTGTACGGGGGTGACGACGTTCACTCCACTCGAGACGCCACTGGCTTCGGCCGTCATGCCGGACGCTGGATCGATGGCGCGAATCGTGAAAGGCTCACCGGGTGGCAGGAACGGCACGTTGAAGAAGCCGGTTGCGTCGGTGATCGCAGTGAAGGGTGCAAGGGCCTGAGCAGAGTCCTGACGGAACACCTTGACGACCGCGCCGGCGACTGGCAGGAAGGTGCCGCGGCGCACACTCGAGGTGGCTAGCGCCTCGGGCTGGAGCGCTGCGGCACGGGCCGCCACGCCGAGTTGGGCCGTGGCTGGGTCGGGGCCGCCGCCAGCCGCGCCACCGGCGGCACACGAACCGGTTGGGGCCGAGCCCATCCCCGTGGTCAACGGACTCCCCCAGCTGATGCCGGCCGAAGGGGTGGACGGACCGCTGCTGCAAGCCGGCCCCGGGCCTGACTGTTGGGCGGTCAGTGCGGCGGAGTCGGGTGCAGTGTCGGGTGCTGAGTTCGCGTGCGCACTCACCAACAGCAACATCGCCAGGTCGGCCGCGGCGCTGGCGGCTCCTGGGGCCACGCCCGTAGAGTTGGCCATGGCGTCGAGCACAAGCGCGTGTCTTGACACGAGGCCCCGCTGAGCGGCCGTAGGGCCGCTAGGGTCGATGCCGGCCAACAGGCTGCGGTTGGCGGTCGAGACCAGCGCGCTGTTGACGGCCATGGCGGCCAGCGTCGTGTCATCGGCTGCGGCCAGCTGGCCTGCCCAGGCGTCCGCGCGGCAGCGAGGTCGGGCCGCGTGGAGTTGAGGGCCGTCGCGGCGACATCGACCTGCTCGACGAACGACTGCCAGGCGGCCGTCGATCCCGAACCTAGCGTCCCGATGCCGACGGTAAGCGGATCGGTCCGATAACCAGTTGAGAGGTTGTGCAGGTAGGCGCTCACGTCCGCGCCCAATGCGGGCACCGCGAAACTTATCTCCTGGAGCGGGTCGAACGGGTCCGGCTCGACTATCGCCGCGAACGTCAAGGCCTCGGCGCTCGGCGCAGACGGCGACCCGTAGCGCACGACGTTGCTCTGCGGCGAGACGGGGTTGAAACCCCTGCCGCGCACGGTGAGTATCTGGCCCGGCCTGGCGCTGGTGGACTGTTGCGGCGTGAGGCTGGTAGTAGCGCCGCGGGCCGACGCGCTCAGCGCGGAGGAGTTCGGAGCGAAACCGTAGACCGTGCTGCGCGGCACCGGTTGCGTAATCACCGACCCTTGCGGCGTGGCGGCGGCGTTGGCGGCCAGCGTCAACTCGCCGATGCCGTCGCCGTCGGCGTCGGGTGCGAGGGCGAACATCACCACCGCCTGTCCCGGCTGCACCGCGTTGGCCCAGCCGGCGAGGTCGACCGCGACCGGCAGCGCGACCTCGGCGCCGCCGGTGTCAACGGTGAGAGCACCAAGGAAGGTAACGCCGAGCGCTTCGTAGTCAACCCCGAACTCGGCCAGGATGTCGTCCTGTGTCGTGTCGCTTACTGTGACGGTGGTGGCCGTGGCGAGGGCGCCCGGCGGCAGGGTGGCGAACGACCCGTCACTGGTCTTTAGCGAACCACCCGCAGCACCGACGTTGCCCGTTGCCGGGACGTCATTGAGCACCTGGACGCCGATCGAGTCCTGGACCTTGACGCCGGCGACGGTCCCTGTGGCGATCAGCTGATAGTCGCCGTCGGCCAGACCGCGCGTGTCGAGGTAGGCGGTGTCGTCAGAGGTCGCGGCGGTACCCAGGCTTCCCAGAGTGAAGTTGAGGTCCGACACGGCCCCGCCAACCCCGCGAGCGGCGACGGCCACCGTGCCGGCGAACGACTGGCCGGGTAGCGGATACGAGATCTCGAGCCCGGCGTTCCCGCCGGGCGGTGGGGTCGGACCGGCACAGGCCGCCATGATGACGACGAGCATGGCGACAAGGGATCCACACGAACGCTTCACCGAGAAGTTCACGGGCAACCTCCGTAGTCGACCAATAGGAACGCCGAGCGCTCCTCGCTTACTTGCGAGTACTCGTCGAGCAGGTAGAACGTCGCGTTTATGTGTTCCTTGCCGCGTTGGTCGCAGTAGACCCACAGGGTCTCGACCAGGCTCCCTTGGCCGTCCGTCCCGGTGAAACCGGCTACCTGCGGCGAAGTGGTGACGTCGTATTGCGCCTGGCGCGGATCGAAGCCGTCGAGGTCGAACGTCGCGTACAGGCGCTCGAGGTTGTCACAGTGGTCTCTCCATTGGAGTGTGAAGCTGACGTCGGTCTCGGTCTCGGCCTTCACCACCGTCGGCACGACCGTGGTCACGGCAGTCAGCTCGGGGGCGTCGTCGACGCAGACGGTGAGCGTCTCGGTGTTCATCACGTTCTCGCCGAACGCGCCGGCCGTGTAACCGCTCCACACGACCTTCTGGCCTTCGTTGCCGCCGGTGCGCACGTTCACGCGAGCGTCTCCCGAGACGTCAGCTGGCGCCTCCCACATCGGGCTGGCGGGCGTCTCTTCGTAGACCGCGAGGATGTCGGCGCTGAAGCTGTGCGCATCGAACAGGTTGAAGTCCTCGATGAGCGTGGGTCCCCAAGTCTTCTCGGGCACCGCGGTCAGGTTGGCCGAGAGGTTGAGGTCGGGGTTCGCATCGGCGTAGGCGGCGAAGGTGTTGGCGTAGATACCGAGGAAATACTCAACGGTCTTGAGCCCGTATTTGACAAGCTCGTCGTTCATGTCGCCGGGTACACCGAAGCCTCCTTTGACGTCGAAGGCGCCCATCGCCAGGGCGAGCAGGTCGTTGGTGGTGAGGTTAGGAGGGTCGTTCTTGGCCGTCAACTCGAGCTTGCCAGTGATGCGGTCCCCTTGCCTGACGGTCGGGCCGCCCTCGAACTCGAGGGTGAACTCCTCGATGGTCGCCGGCAGCAGCGCCACCACCAGGCGGTTGATGACGAGGTCGGCTACGGTGAGCGAGAAGCCTATGGCCGCCTGCGCCGGGATGTTCACAGCGATGCCGGCGATACCGGTAACGGCCGTGACTTCGCCCCAGGCCTTGGCGGTCGGCGCCACGACCGTCTGCCCGAACTCCTTTACGACGACGTAGAGCTGCATCTTGCAGGCGAGCAGCTCGTCAGGCGCGGTGAAGGGACAGAAGCCTCCGGCCTGAGGGCTCAGCGAGGCGGTGCCAAGCGAGGCCTCCATCTTGGCGGCCAACGCCTCGGCTTCGGCCACGATGCCACTCGACATCGCCAGTGCCGCACCCAACGCCGGTAGCGGCTCGCCCGGCAGCTCGGCGAGCAACGGCGCCGTACCGTCGAGGATATGTGCCAGCGCGTGCTCGCCGCTAAGGAGCCACTCGTCCAAGGCATCGAGTTGCGCTGTGAGGTGCTGGGTATCCTCCGCCGACTCCACGGGGAAACCGGTGACCATCGTTCGCAGGCCGCCGATCACGATGGTCCACGCTGTCACTAGGCGCTCGCCAGCGTCGGGAGCGGCGTCGAGGGCCTCGACCGTTACTGCCCGCGCGGCAAGCCCGAGAATCACCTCGCCGCCCGGCGTGCTCCGTTCGACCCTGACGTCAAGGGGACCGGTGGGATCGTGCCAACCGTCTTCGTTCAAGAACACGGGAAGCTGCGTGACCACGCTGCCGTCCTCGCGAGCCAGGGCCGGGGTAGCCACGGCGCCAAGCCACACGACGAGTCCGCCACTGCTCACCTCGTCGGCAGTAAGCCCGGTGATCGCCACGAGCGTGCCGGGCGGCCCTGAGGAAGGAGAGACGATGAGCGACTTCGGCGCCCCCGGCTGTGTAGGAGTCGAGCAGGCGGCGAGCGCGAGCGTGAGCCCCGCGCACCATGAACCGAGTCACTGCAGGTATGTACGACGCATTATCGACCTCCAAGACGTTGCCGCGCCCGGCTTGAGGCCGCTGGCGTGGCGGTGCAGATGTCTAGTGCGCGTTTGCAAAAGGCATGTCTATTGAGGCGACGATGCTTGACCCGGCGTTACGCGGCTGTTACGCGCGCGGCTGTTACGCACGCGGCTGTTGCGCTTGGCGCCAATGTGCGGTGGTTCAGGTAGTCCGGGAGGTGATCGCTGTGAGCGTGAACTTACGGTCCGTCACAGCGGATTTGGCTTCAACGAAACCGACCCGCCTGAGCAGGTCCATCGACGGCTCGTTCGTCGCTTCTGTGTAGGCGACGACCGCGTCAAGGTTCAACGTCTCGAAGCCGAAGGTGACGACCAGGCGAACCGCAGCGGTCATCACGCCGCGACCACGGTACGCCCCGCGCAAGACGTAACCGATCTCCCCGACCCCACCCTGAAACCCACGATAGAAGCCGCATGTTCCCACGATCTCGGCCGACCCCCTCAGGCAGACGCCCCAATGGAGCGAGTCGCCGCGCGCCATGTCCTGATCGATGCGAGCGAGCATCTCCTTCGCCTGATCTTGGTTCTCGGCAGCCACGCCGTCGTAGTAGCTGATCTCCTGGATAGCGGCGGCAGCACGCGGCAGCACGCGGCGGAGCGTGAGGTCATCACACGCGAGCAGGGGAAAGCTGGCGAGCACGGGCCGAACCGCTGCTGGCTGCGAGTTGGTCTGTGTCTTCACGCGACCAGAGTAGCGTTACACCGTGCTCAACCCGACCAAGCAGGACGAAGAGCGCCGAAGCCGGCGGGTACATTGAGGCATGGCCAGCAGCGGTGAACCCCGAGTCCGGACGGCGGCGGACGTCCGCACTTACCTGTCCAACGCCGTCACGACCTTCCGCAACACCCTCGCCAAGCTACTGCCTGGCGAAAGACCGTCCTGGTTGGTGCTGGAACTAAGCGGCTCCTATCCGGCGCGGAAGGTGAAACGGAAGTTCCTGGCTCGAGCCCTTGGCATGAGCGAACGGCCGTCGAGCCAGGAAGAGTTCGAGGCCCAGGTCTCGTCGCTGCTGCGTGCCGACTGGTTGACGGGGGTGGTGTTGCGCGTCGGTGACTTGAGTGCCGATCTGGCCAGCGCTTACGCCGTACGAAACCAACTGCTGCGGCTGCGCGCCGGCGGCAAACGCGTCGTGGTGGTGGCCACCAACCTCGGCAACACCAGCTATTTCCTGGCCAGCGCCGCGGACCGCCTCATCGCTCCTGAGAGCGCCGAGTTCTTCGTCAACGGCATGAGTCTTGGTGCCACCTTCATGGCCGATGCCCTGGAGCGGTTCGGGGTTCGTTTCGACAAGCTCGCCATCAAGGAGTACAAGAACGCGGGCGACCAGTTCGTGCTGCCCGCGATGAGTGAGGCCCAGCGTGAGCAATACGACGCTCTGCTCCACAGCTTCCAGACCAGCACTGGCGAAGCGATTGCCGCTAGCCGCTCAACCAGCGCCGAGGCGGTGAAGGGCTGGGTCGACGAGGGCGTCACGTCGGCGGCGCAAGCGCAGCGCCGCGGGATGATCGACCAGGTGGCCTACGAAGACCAGGTGATGAGCAAGCAACATCGACCGTACGCCGCCGGCGCTCGCTTCATACCAGGGGTGAGGCGTCCCGCCGGCGGGCGGCATGTGGCCGTGGTGTCGCTGGTCGGCAATATCGTCCCCGGCAAGTCACGCAAGCTGCCCATCCCGCTGCCGCTGTTCGGCGACGCCTTGGCCGGCTCCGACACGTTGGTGAGGGCGCTACGCGCGGCGGCAAAGAACGAGCGGACCGCTGCCCTGGTGTTCCATGTCGATTCTGGCGGCGGTTCGGCCCTGGCCAGCGACCTCATCTGGCGCGAGGTCAAGCTGCTGGCGGAGAAGATGCCGGTGGTGGCGGTGATGGGACAGTTGGCGGCCAGCGGCGGCTACTACGTGCTCACTCACGCCACCGAGGTGATCGCCGCCCCCACCACCATCACCGGTTCCATCGGCGTGGTGATGGCCAAGGCCGTGCTTGAAGAGTTCAACGACAAGCACGGCTTCAACCCGGAGTCGGTGAAACGCGGCCGCTACGCCGAGATCATGTCAAGTGCCCGCGGCTTCGACGAGCAGGAGCGCGAGTTGCTGGCCCGCTACATGGGCGAGATCTACCAGCGGTTCGTCGCGCGCGTGGCGGACGGCCGCGGGTTGAGCGAGGAGCGCGTGAACGAGATCGGACGCGGACGCATCTGGTCTGGCGCCGACGCCGTGCAACTGGGCCTCGTCGACCGCTTGGGCGACGTGAGCGCGGCCATCGCGCGGGCCAAGGAACTTGCGGGCCTGCGGCCGGACGCTCCGAGCTGGAACGTGCCGGCGCCGCATAGCTATCTGCCGCCCAACGCCGCAGAACCAAGCACTCTGCTGCGAACCGTTGGCAAGCTCTTCAACGAGCGCGCCCTGTTGATGCATGGCATACCGGTGAACATCAGGTAAGCAGATGCCCCGACGGCAGTACGAGACATAAGCGGCGAGTGCGTTCGGACCTTCTCATAGTCAGATAATCCAATCAACGATTGCGCCGTACAGAGTGACCTCAGCAGGTGAGCGACGGCAGTGCTTAACCGCAGGCGGTACCAACGCGCTTCCCTGTCACCGGCCCTCAACCGTTGCACCTCAGGCGATCGCTCACGGTGCGACACCCACGCCAAGGAGGAAATCATGCAGTTGACTAACCTGAAGGACGTCCTCGTACACGAGCTGAAGGACCTCTACAGCGCCGAGAAGCAACTCATCGAGGCCTTGCCAAGGGTGGCCAAGGCCGCGAGCAGCGCCAAGCTGAAGAACGCCATAGAGAAACATCTGGAGGTCACGAAGAAGCAGTTAACGCGGATCGAGGAGGCCGGCAAGTCGATCGGAGCGACGGTCACCGGTCACACTTGCGAGGGTATGAAGGGGCTCGTCAAGGAAGCCGACGGGCTCATCAAGGAGAACGAGAAGAGCGAAGCACTCGACGCCGCGCTCATCTCAGCGGCGCAGCGAATCGAGCACTACGAGATCGCCGCATACGGCAGCGCCGTTGAGTTCGCCAAAGAACTAGGCCACAACGACGTCGCCTCGATGCTGCAGAAGACCCTCGACGAGGAAGGCAAGGCCGACAAGGAACTCACGGCTATCGCAGAGAGTTCAGTCAACGAGCGGGCGGTCGCCTGAGCCGGTCGGGCCAATAGGCCCAGTCCAGGGCGGACTTCACCGTGCCGACCAGTCCAATCAAGAGCCGCGCCCTAGCGCGGCTCTGACCTGGCCCGGGTCCTAGCAAGAGCGAACTCCACCGCTCTCGCCAGTCCCATGGAGCGGCCTTGCCGAAGGGCGACTTCGAATGCCTCTCCGCCCATCGCCGCCCGCACTTGAGGCTCGCGTGACTCTCTCCGGCTTCGGTGGAACAAGGGCAACGGGAGCTCGTGCGCAGCCATCGTGCCGTCCACGGCCCCCCACAGACGCGTGGCGGCTTCGTGCTCACCGACCGACGCCTCCAGGTTCGCCATCTCGTGCAACGGCAAGACCTGGCTTAAGAGGCCGCCGTTGTTGGCCACGAGACCGAGCGCCTCACCGAACCGGGACCAAGCAAGCCTCTCGTCGCCGTGGTCTCCCCGGTAGAGGCCGTCGAGGAACGCTGCGACCGTTATTGCGGACACGTTGCCCTTCTTCCTCGCGCCGGCCAAGCCGGCAACTAGCAAGCCGTCGGTGCGACCGGGCTCGCCCATCGCAGCGAGGACTATTGCCAACCGGCACAGCGCCGTGGGAATCGAACGCTCGCCGTCCTTCTCGTCCAGGCGCACACATTCTTCGTAGGCGACGAGCGCGGCCTCGAGTCGCTCGAAGTAGAAATTGATAAGTCCAAGGTTGTGGTACGCGCCCATCAGGAGACCGTCGTCGTCCAACTGGCGAGCGATCCTGAACAGCTCTCCGTTGTACGCGGCGGCGGCCTCGAAATCGCCGCACATCATGGCGATGGCGAACTGCCCGGTGGTCGCCCTGTCCTCAGCCCTTACGTCCCCGGCCTCCTTAGCCATGGCCAGTGCGCGTTCAAGGAGTTCTCGACCTACCCTCCAGTCGCCAAGAAGCATCGACTTCCAGCCAGCACCGAAGTAAGCGGCGCCCGCAGACGGGCTGTCATCAGCACCCGGGATCGCGATCAACCGATCGATCCAAGCCTTCGGCTCCTTCACCAGGCCGCGCCAGGCCCAGTAACCGTTGATCGAGGTCATGAGCCGCAGTCCGAGGTCTGCTTGGCCAGAGGCCTCCGCCGACTCCATGGCGACGCAGATGTTGTCGTACTCCGTCGAGATGCGCTGGACGCATGTCTTCTCCTCGGGAGTACCCCAAGACTCGTCGAACTCCGCAAGAAACCCGGCGAAATACTCGGCGTGGCGGCTAAGCGCCTCGCGCTCCTCCACCAGATCTAGCGCGAGCTTCTCCGAGGCGAACTGTTGCATCAGGGGATGCCGGTGGTAGCGACCAGTCTCGTCGACACTTAGGAGCGACTTGTCGACGAGGGCGGCGAGGACCGGAATGGTGGCCCCCGCGACCGCCGCAGCCCCTTCGCGACGGAAGCCACCTTTGAACGGCGCAAGACGACGCACCACTTCCTGCTCACGCTCGCTAAGGAGGGACCAGGAGTGCTCGAACGCCGCCCGGATACTGCGGTGCCTCTCGGGCCCCGCTTGGACATCGTCGGTGAGGAGCCCCAGGTTCCGTTCGATCTCGCTCACGACCTCGCCGGGCGAGAGCACCCGCAACCACACTGCCGCGAGCTCCAGCGCCAAAGGCAGGCCGTCGGCGATGCGGCAAACCCTCAGCACGTCGTCGAGTAGCCCCTCCTCCAAGCGGAAGCCGGGCTTGACCTGGCTGGCCCGCTCCACGAAGAGGCGCACGGCGTCCGTCGCCTCTGCCCGGTCCAACGACGCGTCCGCATCGGGGAACTCCAACCCCTTCAAGGTGAAGAGCCACTCGGCGCGCGACCCCAGACGCGCGCGCGTGGTGACCAGGACATCGACCTGAGGGCAGCCCGCGAGCAGCTCGTCGAGGAACGCGACCGCTCCTATCACCTGCTCGAAGTTGTCGATTACAAGAAGCAGGCGCTTGTCTAAAAGCGCGTCGACGAGCCGACCGGTGGCGTCGCTATGCCCGAGCAGCCCCAGCCCTAGCGCCTTGACTACCTCCTGCGGAACGCGCTCCGGATCGAATACCCCTTCGAGGCCGACGAACACGACGCCGTCTTCGTAGTCGTCGCGAACGACCTCCGCCACCTTCAGCGCCAGGCGCGTCTTGCCCACGCCACCGGCACCGACGATCGAGACCAGCCGACGGTCCGGCTTCACTAGGAGCGCGGTGACCTCCGCCACCTCCTGAGCCCTGCCGATGAACGAGGTGAGGGGTTGCGGAGGGCGCGCCCTCGCGGCGCCAGCCCGTTTGGTCGTGTCCACTACGGCATCGCGTGCCTGCGTCGCCGCCATCTCGGCCAGGTGCCTGGTCTCGTCGGACGGCTCGGCGTCGAGCTTCAGGCCGAGCGACTTCTCGAAACTGCGGTACAGGCGGGAAGCCTCGTCTCCTCGACCCGTCGCAAGCAACATCGTCATCGCCAACTGCACGGCTTCCTCGTCCGCCGGGTCGCGCTCAATCAGCTCTTCGAGGCGCTGCACCGACTCGTGCGTAGCCCCGGCTTCGTGCCGGTCGCCGGCCCACCGGAACACGGCCGAGCGGTACGCCTGTTTAAGTTCATCACGCTCGGCCTTCAACCAAGCGCTGAACTCGCTCACGCCGTCGAAGGTCGCTTCCCCGAAGAGGTCGCCGCGGTACAGGTCGATCACGTCTGCCCACGCGCCCTTGCCCAGCGCCTCGCGCAACGCCTTTACATCACAATCGACCGGCCACCTGAGTCGGGTCGCGTCGGACTCCAGCTCGGTTGCGAACGGAAGCTCGCGGCACCTGGCCAGCAAGCTTCGCAGGTTGGTCCTCGCCCTGTCGTCGCTGATATCGGGCCAGAAGAGGAAGGCGACCTTCTCTCGTGGCACCCACTCGCCGGACTGGCAGGCCAAATAACCGAGCAGACCGAGACGCCTGTCAAGCGGCGGCTCGTAGCTCTGGCCGCCACCCGACACCCGCACTTCGCCCAGCAGGTGTACTTCATGTGGCACTGCCCTAACCCTACCGGAAATGAGGAGAACGGAGCCTCGTTTCCTCACCGTACGGCACGGCCACGGCACGGACGCAACGCAGCCGTAACACGGCCTCTTCTCTACCCTCCAAGCGTTACGCGCCGCCCCGGCGGCAGGGAGAAGGAGGTCGACGTGGCAACTCGAGCAGCGGGCCAATGGACCGAGCAGCGGCTGGCCGCCACGATGGGCGGTCGGCTCATCACGCCTGAAGACCATGACTACGACCAGGCGCGCGCCATCTGGAACGGCATGCACGACCTCAGGCCCGCCCTGATCGCGCGCTGTGAGAGTCCCTCCGACGTGGTGCGCGCCGTCGATTTCGCCCGCGAGCGCTCGCTGCCGGTCGCGGTGCGGGGCGGCGGTCACGGCGTAGCCGGCAAGGCGACGTGCGAGGGCGGGCTGGTCATCGACCTCTCCCCCATGCGCGGCGTGCAGGTGGATCCAGCACGCAAGGTTGCCCGCGCGGAAGGGGGCGCCACGGGCTCCGACCTCGACCGCGCCACCCAGACCCACGGCCTCGCCGTGACGCTCGGGACGGACTCGCGAACCGGCATCGCCGGCCTGACCCTGGGTGGCGGCATGGGCTTCCTGGCACGCCGCTGTGGGCTCGCGGCCGACAACCTGCTGGCGGCAGACATCGTGCTCGCCGACGGCAGCCAGGTCCGCGCCAACGCCCAGGAGAACCCCGACCTCTTCTGGGCACTGCGCGGCGGGGGCGGGAACTTCGGCGTGGTGACCGCGTTCGAGTACCGGCTTCACGAGGTCGGCCCGCAACTGCAAGTCGTGCAGGCCTTCCACCCCTACGAGCACGCGCACGAGGCTCTCCGCTTCTACCGAGAGTTCCACGCCTCGCTTCCTGGCGACGCGGCCTGCTACTGCCTCGTCGCCAACGTGCCGCCGGTCGAGCCGTTCCCTGAAAGTCGCTGGGGCGAGCCCGCGGTGGTCTTCGTCGCCTGCCACCCCGGGCCTCTAGATGAGGGCGCCGAGATCCTGCTCCCCCTGGCGGAGTACGGCGAGCCGATCTTCGTGTCGGCGGCGGCGACCGAGTACACGGCCCTCCAGTCAGGGTTCGACGCCGCCTCGCCCGACGGCGAGCGCTACTACTGGAAGTCGCAGTACCTTTCTGGCCTGCCCGACGAGGCGATCGACGTTTTCGTCGACCACGCGCGCTCGCTGCCGCCGTCGCTCAGCTCGGTGTACTTCGAGCCGATGGGCGGCGCCGTCAATGCCGTACCGCGGGACGCCACCGCGTTCCCGCACCGCGACGCGGCCTTCAACCTCGGCTTCTCCACCGGCTGGAGCGATTTCGCCGACGACGAGCGCATGATCGCCTGGACCAAGGCCTTCCACCGCGCGATGACGCCGTTCTCGACGGGCGGCGTGTACGTGAACTACCTCGACCACGACGACGCCGCACGGGTAAGGGCCGCTTACGGCGAGAACTACGACCGTCTGCGGCGCGTCAAGGCGAGCTACGACCCCGACAACTTCTTCAACTCGAACCAGAACATCGGTCCCAAGTGATGGGGCTGGTTCAACGACCTAGTGCCGTATGGCGGGAAGGAGCAGCCGTGAAGAGGATCGTTCGCTTGGCCATCTTCTTGCTGGCGATAAGCACAACGAGCTACATCATCGCGTAGGCAAACCGAAACGGTCAGCTAGCCGGCGCCACGAAGGTCGCGCTCGGTCGGGATCCGACCCTCCGCCAGCGCTGCCGTGAAGCGCCGGCTCAGCTCACCAATGGCGTCGCGAACCTCGCGCCAAAGCTCCAGGCTCTCACCGCTCGGATCACGGAAGGACACGTGCAAGCGCGTGGTCTTGGCGGGGTAGGTCGGGCAGGCCTCGTTGGCGCTGTCGCAGACCGTCAGCACCAGGTCGAAGTTCCAGGGATCGGGTAGGTCGTGGAGAGACTTCGAGTAGTGACCG
>DASROV010000461.1:0-3620 GCA_035646755.1 Trueperaceae bacterium
CTCCACGCCACCCGCCGCCGCCGCCGAGGAGGCCGACGATTCCGCGGACTCCGCGGCAGCCGGTAACTCCGACGACGCCGACACCTCCGACGACGCCGACACCTCCGACGACTCCGACACCTCCGACGACGCCGACACCTCCGACGACGCCGACACCTCCGACGACTCCACCAAGCCAGAGGACAACTAGTATGCTGCAGGCCTTTCGCAACGCTCTGGTCATCCCGGACTTGCGGGCCAAGCTGCTCGTTACCATCGGGCTGCTCGCTGTGTACCGACTCATGGTGCACATCCCCACGCCGGGAGTCGACATCGAAGCGTTGCAGGGCGGGGCGTTGTCAAGCGACATCTTCTCCTTGCTCAACTTCATCTCCGGGGGCAACTTCGAGGTCTTCTCGATCGCTGCCCTCGGCGTTATCCCTTACATCACCGCGAGCATCATCATCCAGCTGCTCACGTCCACCTACCCGCCGTTGGAGAAGCTCTCCAAGGAGGGCGAGGAAGGCCGCCGCAAGATCACGCAGTACACCCGCATCGGCGCCACCGCGCTCGGCGCCGTACAGTCAGTGTTCCTGGCCGTGGCGCTGCTCGGGCCCAGCGGCGCGTTGAAGGTCGGCTGGAGCAACGGGCCGTTCTTCTGGTTCGTGGTGCTCGTCACCCAGGTCGCCGGCATCACCGTGGTGATGTGGCTAGGCGAGAAGATCACCGAGTACGGCGTCGGCAACGGCATCTCGCTGATCATCTACGCCGGCATCGTCGCGGCGTTCCCCGGCGCGCTTAGCGAGCAGTTCGCGCTCATCGGCAGCGGTGAGTCGAACGTCTTCGGGCTGGTCTTCTACCTGTTGCTGCTCATCATCGCGATCGCCGGCATGGTGCTTGTGCAGCAGTCCGAGCGACGCATCCCGGTGCAGTACGCACGTAAGGTCGTCGGCCGCAAGGTGATGGGCGGCCAGAGCACGTACATCCCCCTGCGCCTCAACGCCGCCGGCGTCATCCCGATCATCTTCGCCGTGGCGATCCTCATCCTGCCGCAGACGGTCATCGGGGCGTTCCCCCAGATCGGCTGGCTGCAGGGCCTTGGCGCCTGGTTCAACCCAGCGCAGTGGCAAGGTCTGCTGTTCAGCACGCTGCTCATCGTCGCGTTCACCTACTTCTACACCCAGATCTCCTTCGACCCAAGGCGCATAAGTGAGAACCTGCGCGAGTACGGCGGCTTCGTTCCTGGCGTGCGCCCGGGCCAACCGACGACCGACTTCCTCACGCGCATCACCACGCGCATCACGCTGTGGGGCGCGCTGTTCCTTGGCGCCGTCAACGCGCTGCCGCAGATCCTTGCCTGGATCACCGGCACGACCCAGCTGTCGTTCGTATTCTCCGGCACCGGCCTGCTCATCATGGTCGGCGTCGCGCTCGACACCTTGCGCCAGCTCGAGTCGCAACTGATGATGCGTCACTACGAGGGCTTCGTCAACAAGGGCCGCATCCGCGGACGCGGGAGGCGCTTCTAAGTGTCTGTCGGCAACCCTGGTGACGCCACGGGGCGCGTTGCAAGCACGCCGCAGGCGGCCGGGTCGCGCTCCCAGGTGGTCTTGTTGATGGGGCCGCCCGGAGCCGGCAAGGGCACGCAGGCGAGCCGCCTGGCTGAGTCACACGGTCTTACCAAGCTATCCACCGGCGACATGCTGCGCGCGCACGTGCGTGATGGTACCGAGCTCGGCAAGCGCGCCAAGAGCCTTATGGACGAGGGCGTGCTGGTTCCTGACGACCTCATCATCGACATGGTCCGTGCCGAGCTCGAGAAGTCGAGCCCGGTGCGGGTCCTGCTCGACGGCTTCCCGCGCACCACCGCCCAGGCCGAGGCGCTCGACGCGCTCCTCACCGAGCTGGGGGCGCCGATAGAAGCCGTCGTGGTGCTTAGCGTCGACTCCGACGAGCTCATCAGGCGCCTGCTCGGCCGTGCGCGGGCCGAGGGCCGTAGCGACGACAACGAAGACACCATCCGCACCCGTATGCAGGTCTACCAGGAGCAGACAAGGCCGCTGCTCGAGTACTACAAGGCGGCAGGCAGGCTTCACCGGGTAGACGGCGTCGGCAGCGAGGCCGAGGTCTCGGCGCGCATCGACGAGATCTTGCGAGGTAGGGCCTAGTGATCATCAAGCGACGCTCCGAGCTCGAGGTGATGGCCGAAGCGGCCGTCATCAACCGCGAAGCGCTCGAGACCGTCGAGCGGGCGATTCACGTCGGCGTGACCACTGCCGAATTGAATGCGATCGCCGAAGATGCTATCCTGTCACGCGGTGGGAAGCCCGCTTTCAAGGGCTACAACGGCTTTCCCGCCACGCTTTGCACGTCCGTCAACGAGGTCGTCGTCCACGGTTTCCCGGGCGACAGGCCGCTTGCTGACGGAGACATAATCTCGATCGACATCGGGACTTTCTACCGAGGTTACGCCGCCGATCAGGCGCGCACCTACCCGGTGGGGACCGTCCCCGTCGAAACCTTGCGCATGCTCGAAGCCACCGAGCGGTCCCTGACCGCTGGCATCGAAGCGGCGCAAGCAGGTAGCCGGCTCGGCGACGTTTCCGCGGCCATACAGGGCGTGGTCGAGCAGGCAGGGTTCTGGGTCGTCAGGGAGTTCGTGGGGCACGGCATCGGCCGTGAGTTCCACGAAGCACCCGAGGTACCCAATTTTGGTCGTACCGGCACGGGGCCAGTTCTCCGTCCTGGACTCGTCCTGGCGATAGAGCCGATGGTGGCTCAGGCACGCACCAACGTGCTGGTCGCCGACGATGACTGGACGGCATTCACCGAGAACGGCTCAATGGCGGCGCACTTCGAGCACACTGTGGCCATCACCGAAGACGGTCCATGGGTGCTCACAAGAGATTCAGTGGCGGGTCAGCAGGTAGGGGCCGCCGCACACACGGGAGGTGTGCATGGCGCGTAGACGTTCGGGTCCACCCAGACCACCACGTGAGAACCGTCAAGAAGAGACGACGCAAGACACGATACGTACCGAAGGCGTGGTTCTGGAAGCTCGCCCCAATACGACCTTCATGGTCCAGTTGGACGCGGGACCCGAGATTCTTGCCCACGTAGGTGGCAAGATGCGGCGCCACTACATCCGCATTCTCCCTGGCGACAGAGTCGTCGTCGAGATCAGCACTTACGACCCCGAAAAGGGTCGCATCGTCTACCGTAAGTAGGAGTCTAGGACATGAAAGTCAGGGCGTCAGTCAAACCAATGTGCGATAAGTGCAAGGTCATTCGCCGGCACGGTCGTGTCTACGTGATCTGCACCGCCAACCAGAAGCATAAGCAGAGGCAGGGATAACCATGGCAAGAATCTCTGGCGTCGACCTGCCGCGCGAGAAGCGTATCGAGGCGGCGCTCCCGTACATCTACGGCATCGGCTTGAGCCGCTCCCGCGACATCCTCGCGAAGTCCGAGGTCGACCCGTCCACCCGCGTAAAGGACCTCACCGAGACCGAAGTCGGCCGGCTGCGTGAGGCCATCGACCGCGAGTACAAGGTCGAGGGCGATCTCAGGCGCGAGGTGCAGCTCAACATCAAGCGCCTTATGGACATCGGCTGCTACCGCGGTCTGCGCCACCGCCGCGG
>DASROV010000462.1:0-10728 GCA_035646755.1 Trueperaceae bacterium
CCTCCGCAAGGACAAGCAGGCGCTCCAGCGCCTCATCGAAGCGGCCGAGAAGGCCAAGATCGAACTCTCCGGCCTGCCGGAGACGACGATAAGCCTGCCGTTCATCGCCATGGACCCGGCCTCTAACGCCCCGCTCTACCTCGAGAAGAAGCTCACCCGCAGCAAGTTCGAAGAGCTCGTCGCGCCGCTGCTCGCCCGCATCAAGGGCCCGGTGGAGCAGGCCCTCAAGGACGCCAAGATGAGCAATGGCGACATCGACGAGATCATCCTCGTCGGCGGCGCCACGCGCGTGCCTGCGGTGAAGAAGATCGTCAAGGACCTGCTCGGCAAGGATCCCAACCAGAGCGTCAACCCCGACGAGGTCGTGGCGCTGGGCGCCGCCGTGCAGGCCGGCGTGCTCACGGGCACGGTCGACGACATCGTGCTGCTCGACGTCACCCCGCTCAGCCTCGGCATCGAGACCAAGGGCGGCGTGTTCACCAAGCTTATCGACCGCAACACCACCGTGCCGGTACGCAAGTCCGAGACGTTCTCGACCGCCGATCACAACCAGACGAGCGCGCCGATTCACGTGCTCCAGGGCGAGCGCACCATGGCTTCTGACAACAAGTCACTCGGTCGCTTCAACCTCGAAGGCCTCCCGCCGATGCCGGCCGGTGTGCCGCAGATCGAGGTCACCTACGACATGGACGCCAACGGCATCCTCCACGTAACGGCCAAGGAGAAGTCGACGGGCAAGGAAGCCAGCATCACCATCCAGAACACCACCACGCTTAGCGACGACGAGGTCGAGCGCATGGTCGGCGACGCCAAGGCGCACGCCGACGAGGACCGCAAGGTCCGCGAGTTGGCCGAAGCCAAGAACCAGCTCGACGGCCTGCGGCTGCAGGCACAGAAGACCCTCGACGAAGCCGAAGGCGCCAGTGACGACCAGAAGAATCCGGTACAAGACGCGATCGCCGCTGCGCAGCAGGCGCTCGACACGGCCACGGACAAGGACGAACTCGAGGCCAAGAGCCGCGACCTGGCCGAGAAGCTGCAGGCGTTCAGCCAGGCGGTCGGTGAGAGCGCGGCGGCCCAAGGCGCTGCGGCCGAGGCCGAGGGCGGCGAGCGGCCGGCGAGCCCCGACGACGACGAAGAGGTAATCGACGCCGACTTCAAGCCGGCGGGCTGAGGCCTAGACGATGAGCGACGAGTTCGATAGCAAGCGTCGCGGTGAGGCGGGGGCGGTCGACGCCTCCGCCGACCGACGCGACGCCGACGAGCGAGGAAACGGCAAGGAGCGCTACAGCGAGGCCGACATCCTGCGCGACGAGCTCGCTGCGGCGCGAGACGAGGCCGCCCGGCTAAACGAGGAACTAGCCGAGGCCAAGGACCGCTTCCTGCGCTCCCGGGCGGAGTTCGACACCTTCCGGCGGCGCATGACCGGTGAGGTCGACCTGGCCAAGGAGGCCGGGGCGAACAGCGTCATCCTGCCGATCCTCAAGGTCTACGACGACCTCGAACGCGCTCTGGCGGCGGCCGCGGCGACCGACGATCCCTCGACCATCGTGCCGGGCGTGAGGGCAGTGCGTGACGGGCTGGTGCGTGACCTCGGCAACCTCGGCATCACCCATGTCGGTGACGTCGGCGAGGTCTTCGATCCCGAGCTCCACGAGGCGCTGACGGTGGTGCCCCCGACGGGCGACGTGGCCGAGGGCTGCATCGCCCAGGTCTTCGAGACCGGTTTTATCAAGGGCGACCGCCTCATCCGACCGGCCAAGGTGGTAGTGGCCAAGTCGGGCACGGGCAACTGAGCCCAAGGGCGAGCGGCCTGCCGGCGGACGGAGCGTAGCGGTGGCGGACTTCAAGGACTACTACCAGTTGCTGGGCGTGGACAAGGACGCCTCGAAAGAGGACGTCCGCCGCGCCTTTCGCAAGCTGGCCGCCAAGCACCATCCCGACCGCAACCCGGGAGACGCGGGCGCCGAAGAGCGCTTCAAGGAGATAAACGAGGCGTACACCGTCCTCTCGGACGCCGAGAAGCGCAAGCTCTACGACACCTATGGCAGTACCGGCGGGGTGCCGCAGTACGCTCAAGGGCAACCCTTCGGCGGCGGTGGCGGGGGCCAGGTCTACACCAACGTCTCGCCCGAGGACGTCGCCGGTTTCTCCGACTTCTTTCAGAGCATGTTCGGCGGCTATGCGGCTGGTCGTGCGACCAGCCCGATGTCTGGCCGCTCAGCGACCAGCGACCCGTTCGCCGGCTTCGGACGCAGCGCCACCAGAGCCGCTCCCCGCCCGGCGACGGCCGAAGCCAGGCTCGACGTCGGTCTGCTCGACGCGTACCGCGGAGGGCCGACGACAATCAGCGTGGAGGGCAATCAGCTCGAGCTCAACCTGCCGGCCGGGGTGAGGGACGGAGCCAAGCTTCGGCTGCGCGGCCAGGCGCCAAGCGGGGGAGACCTCATCCTGCAGGTACGTCACATCCCGCATCCCATCCTCAAGCTCGACGGCGACAACGTCAGGGTCGTCGTCAGGGTGCCCGACCACGTCGCGGCGCTCGGCGGCAAGGCCAACGTGCTCACCCTCGACGGCGAGGTCGAGTTGAGCGTGCCGGGCGGCAGCTCGAGCGGCAGGGTGCTGCGCCTGCGCGGTCAGGGCTGGCCGAAGAAGGACGGCGGTCGCGGCGACCTGTTGGCCGAGATCCGCGTGAGCGTGCCCGACAGCCTGAGCGACGAGCAGACGCGGCTCTACCGCGAGCTCGCCGTTCTGCAGGCCAGCGGCGTCAAGGACGGCGTAGCCACCAGCGACTGAGCGCCGCGGTGGCGTGTGGGCGGCCGCCACCGGAGCGCGTCATGGGGGTGCTAGCCTTAGCGCCATGCCTCCCTCTTCCGCGGCGCCAAGGCGCCTTCTCGCGACATCACCGATGGCGACATCGTTGCGGCGGCTCCTCGTGCCTGCCCTGATTCTGCTTACTGTCCTCGCACCGCCCGCCCTTGCGCAGGACGACGCTGCGCCGGCCGCAGCGCCGCCCTCCGCAGCCCCGAGCGCCACCGCTGCGGCGGCAATTAACGACGCCGATCCGGTGGTGCTTCAGGTCGGCAGCCTGGTGGAACGACTAAGTGACATCGAGTGGCGCTTCGAGGTGGCCATTCGCAGCTACGCCGCCGGCCAAGGCGTTGCCTACAGCGACGAGATCGCAGCCCAGATGCGACCGCTGTTGCCCACTTACCTCGAGCAACGCGGCACCGAGCTGGTGTTGCTCCGCGAGGCCAGCAAGCGAGGCTTCGAGCCGAGCCAGGAGAACGTCGACGTCTCGCTCGAGCGCATCCGCAGCAGCGTGCCGGCCGGTCAGGACTACGAGGCCATGCTCGCGAACGCGGGCTTTCGCTCCGAGGAGATGCTGCTCACGCTCATCAAAGAGGGCGACCTCATCTCCCAGGTGATCGAGGTCTTCAACGAGGATGCCAGGCCGAGCGAAGAGGCGCTGCGCGTCCGCTACCTCGCCGACATCGAGCGCTACACCGAGCCCGAGACGTTCTGTGCCCGCCACATCCTCGTCACCGACGAGGCCCTGGCCAGTGACATCGTCGCTCGCGCCCAAGCCGGCGAGGACTTCGCCGCCTTGGCGGCCGAGTTCGGCACCGACGGCACCGCCGCCGTCGGCGGTGACCTCGGTTGCTTTGGACGAGGGGCGATGGTCGCCGAGTTCGAGGACGCCGTCGTCGCGGTCGAGATCGGCCAAGTGAGCGGACCGGTGCAGACACAGTTCGGTTATCACGCGTTGCTCGTCTACGAGCACCATGAGCCCACGGTGATGCCCTTCGATGACGTCCGTGACGAGGTCCGCAACAGCGTCACAGCGGCCGTCGCCGATGCCAGACTGCGCGGACTAATAAGGGGCTCGGCGATCGTCACTTACCCCGAGCGGGTGCCGGGTCTCTAGCTGAGCGGCAGGCCGGGCCCCGTCTGTGGCCCTGTAAGGACGCCGTAAGGCTGCCAGGCATACCCTGAACATCAGCGCTGGAAGACCTGAAGCTTCATCACCTGCGTCTTCTCGCCACAGCCCTCCAGCGCTCCACTTCGGCGCCGAAACCCCGCTCGACCGCGGGCTTCGGCGCCGTTCTGTGGTTCGCGGTCGCGCCAAGGGTTAGGTTGACCGCATGGCCAATCGCCTGGCGGGCGCGCTGAGCCCCTACCTGCTGCAGCATGCCGACAACCCTGTCGAGTGGTACCCGTGGGGCGACGAGGCCTTCGACGCGGCGCGCCAGGGCGACGTGCCGGTACTGCTCTCGGTCGGCTACGCCGCCTGTCACTGGTGTCACGTGATGGCTCACGAGTCGTTCGAAGACCCGCAGGTCGCGGCCGTGATGAACGAGCTGTTCGTCAACGTCAAGGTCGACCGCGAGGAGCGCCCCGACGTCGACGCGATCTACATGAACGCGGTGCAACTGATGACGGGCGCGGGCGGATGGCCGCTTACCGTCTTCCTCACGCCGGACGGCCAGCCGTTCTACGGTGGCACCTACTTCCCGCCGCAGGACCGGCAGGGGATGCCGGGCTTCCCGCGCGTGCTCGCAGCCATAGCCGAGGCCTGGCGGGAGCGGCGCGCGCAGGTCGAGAAGTCGGCCGCCGAACTCACCAGCGGCCTCGAGAGGATGGCGTCACCGTTCGCCCAGCCGCCGGCGCGGCCTCAGCGACCAGCAAACGCCGCCGTCGAGTTGGCGGCCGCTGCCGACGCGGAGGCCGCCGCCACGGCGCGACTGCTCGAGGCCGCCGTGTCGAGCCTGGCGGCCATGGAGGACCGGCCCCACGGCGGCTTCGGACCGGCCCCCAAGTTCCCACCGCACGGAGCGCTGCAGTTCCTGCTCACCGTCGCCGACGAGCGGGCGCTCGGCCTGGCCGTGCGCACGCTCGACGCGATGGCGCGCGGCGGCATCGCCGATCAGCTTGGCGGCGGCTACTTCCGCTACAGCGTCGACGGCCGCTGGCATGTCCCGCATTTCGAGAAGATGCTCTACGACAACGCCCAGCTGCTTAGGGCTCACGCGCGCGCGTTCGCGCTCAGCGGCGACGAGCGGCAACGCGAGGCTGCCTACGGCATCGTCGGCTGGCTGGAGGCCGAGATGACCGTGACCGGTGGCGCAGGGGCCAGGGCGTTCATCAGCTCACTCGACGCCGACTCCGAAGGTGAGGAGGGGCGTTTCTACGCCTGGCGTGAAGACGAGTTCGTGGCGACGGTCGAGGCCGCTGGCGGCGATGTCGCCCTGGCGCGCGCGCACTTCGGGGTAAGCGCGGCCGGAGACTTCGAGGGCGGTAACGTCCTGCGCGTCGAGCGCACGATCGCCGAGTTGGCCGCCGAGCGCGGCCTAAGCGAGGAGGAGGTTGGGGCGCGGCTCGAGCTAGCGGTCCGCGCCCTGCGTGCGGCAAGGAACTCGCGAGTGCGGCCGGCGGCCGACGACAAGGTGCTTGCCTCCTGGAACGGCCTGGCCATCACTGCCCTGGCAGAAGCTGGCACCGCGTTCGCCGACGAGCGCCTGTTGGAGATGGCCGGCGACGTCGCCCGCTTCGTGCGCGCCAACCTGTGGCGTGACGGTCGCCTGCATCACGTCTGGCGGGCCGGCGAGACCAAGGTCGATGGGCTCTTGGAGGACTACGCATTCCTCGGGCTCGGCCTCGTCGCCTACTACCGCGCCAGCCTCGAGCCGTGGGCGTTGCTGTGGGCGCTCGAGTTCGCCGACGAGGTCGAGGAACGTTTCCGCGACGTCGTGGGCGGAGGCTACTTCAACACGGCCAGCGACGCGGCTGAGCTGCTGATGCGCCCCAAGGGCTACCTCGACGGCGCTACCCCCAGCGAGAACGCCGCTGCTGCCGAGTTGAGCTGGTGGGCTGCGCGCTACCGCTCCGACAGGGAGGCGCAGGCGCGCGCGCTGACCGCCCTGCAGGGCGTCGACGACGGCGCCGGCACGGCCCCGCAGGCCTTCGGCACGGCGCTTAGGCTGCTCGCCATGGAGGCTACCGCCGAGCGCGAGATCGTGCTGGTAGCCGGGGCCGACTCCGCGGCGCTGGCCGGCGCGCTGGCGTCGGTGAGTTCGTTGGTTCGACCGGCTGACGTCGTGCTGCAGCTCGACGACGCCACTCATCCGCTGGCGCAGCTGGCGCTGGCTGAGGGTCGCGTCGCCGGCGAGGTGCAGGGTTACCTCACGGCCTACGTCTGCAGCGGCGGCGTCTGCGATCTACCGGTCCACGACGCCACCGAGCTGACGCGGCTGCTCGGCACTTGAGATATCGTGCGGCGGGATCGGAGGCTCGACAATGTACACGGGAATCTTGGATCTGCACAACGTCCTGCGCTGGGCGGTCGTGGTGCTTGGCGTCATCGCCATCATCGCGGCGCTTGCCGGCTCACGCTGGACCCCCCAGCAGGCTTCGCTCGGACGCTGGTTCAGCATCGCGCTCGACGTGCAGGTGCTCATCGGCTTGGTGCTCTACTTCGTCAGTCCGCTCGTGCAGAACGCACTGCAGGACTTCGGTGCGGCCATGGGCGACTCCACGCTGCGGTTCTTCGCGCTCGAACACGGGCTCATCATGCTGGTCGCCGCCGCCCTCGTGCACATCGGCGTCAGCCGGGGCCGCAAGACCGACAACCCCCGCCAGGCGCTGATCTTCTACCTGCTCGGCGCGGCCGCGATCGCCTATGCCATCCCCTGGGACCGCCGCCTCATCCCCGGCATGTGAACACGTTCGTCGCGTCCAGCACGGCATAAAATGAGTTCGTGAAGCTGCACTTGCGGCTCGGTCCGCCCGCCTCGGGGCGGACCGCTGCCATGGTCGAGATCGCCCGCGCGGCCTGCGAAGCCGGCAAGCGCGTGTGGTGGGTCGGCCTGCCGGCACAGCGGCCCGGCATCTTCCGGCGGGTCACCGCGGGCGGTTTCACGGCCCTCGGCCTCGAGGTAATGAACTCGCAGCAGATGTACTACCGGCTGCTTGCCGGCCCGAGCTTCGTCGACCTCAAGCCGCTGGTGGTGGGCACCGCCAGGCTGGTGCGTGTAGGTGCGGCGCTGGCCGAGTGTGCCGGCTCGTTGCCGGCGCCCGGCGAGGCCAAGCTGTTCGCGGCTGCCATAGCCGAGGCCAAGCGCTTCGGCCTCGAGCCCGCCGCTGTCGCCGCGACCGCGGCGGACGACGTCGAGGTCGAGCGCTTGGCAACGGTCTTCGCCGCCTACCAGCGAGCCATGGCCGGCCACTGGGACTACGACGACGTCAGGGCGCAGGCGGCCGTACTCGTCGCCGGCGCACGCTTCAAGGAGTTCGTCGCCGATGAGGTCGAGTGGGCGCGCGGGGGGCTTCCCGACCTGGTCATCGTCGACGGCCTGCGCGAGCTAGGTCCTATCGACCTACGCGTGCTGATCGCGCTTGGCGCCGTGCTCGAGACGCACTTGACGCTGCCTGAAGCTCCGGAAGGCGTTGCACTCAGCGAGGTCGACGTCAAGCGGGTGGAGCCTGACTCCGCCGAGCACGCCATTACCGTGCACCGCTACCGCGCGGCGAACGCCGTGGCCGAAGCCCGTTTCATCATGCGCAGCCTGAAGCGTGACCTCGCGCTCGGCGGCTTCGATCTCCTCGACCTCGCCGTCGTCGCCACGCCGGGCACGGCCGCCGCCCTTGTCGCCCTTGCCGACGAGTACGGCGTGCCCCTCATGGACGAGTCGCCGCAGGCGTTGGCCGACACGCCGGCCGGCGCGACGCTCCTAGACCTGCTTGAACTCCCCGAGACGCCGACGGCGTCGCGCTTGCTGGCGATCCCCGAGCTCGCCCCGCTGGCGGCCGAGGCGCTGCGCCTCAAGGTCGGCGGCGCCGACGCGCTCACCTGGGTCGCGCGTCGTTTGCACCTCGAGGGCCCGTGGCGTGAGTGGCAGCGGCGCCTGCGCGTGGGCGACGACCCCGTCGCGTGGACCAAAGAGCTTCTCGACGACGTGCTCCGGCTCACGCATCCCGAATTGGACCCGACCTTCGCTTCGCGTGTGCTTAGCATGGCGCAGGAGGCGGCCAAGTTGGCGGCTGGCGAGGGCTTCGCCGTCTGGCTCGCTGCGTTGCTTCGCGATACGCGTGTGAGCACTCATGCGCCCGGCGGCGTTGCGCTGCTCGACGCGACGCTCGTCTCGGGCCGGCGTTTCCGGCGGGTCTACGTGCTCGGCGCCGTCGAGGGCGCCTTCCGAGCGGCTGAGCGTGAAGACTACTTCGTCAGCGAAGAGCTGCGCGGCCCGGTCGCGGCTGCCGCCGACGTCGACGCCCACCTGCCTCAAGTCGCCCGCCTGCCGCGCCGCTTCAAGGGGCGCGACGAGGTCGTCGTAGCAGAGCTGCTCACCCGTGCCGACGAGACCGTGATTACCGCGCCCGAGGCCGGCGCCGACGGGCCGCAGATACCCGATCGACGCCTCCTTGGTGACGAGGAGCTGCCACCGCTGCCGCTGGTCGCGGCGGGCAGCGCCTTGGAACTCTCCGGTCCACCGCCCTACCTGCCGACCTTCGATCCCGTCGAACTCGGCGTGGTCGAACCTGGCGCATTCGAACCTGGCGCGGTCGCCGCCGAGTACCTCAGGCGCTACGACCAGTGCGCGTTCCGCGCCTGGGGCGAGCGCGTGCTGCTGCCGTCCGAGGCCGATGACGACGCGCCGCTGCTCGCTCTGGAACCCGGCCCGGAGGCCGAACGGCCCGACGAGTGGCACCGCCTCGTGCCGGCCCTCACCGCCTTCTCGACCCTTACCACCGAGCGGCTTGACGACCTCGGCGAGCGGTTCCCGGACTTCCGAGACTGGTTGCAGGAGCACGCCGAGCACCTCTCGAGGCTGACCTGGGGAGCCGAGCTCACCCACCTCGAGAGCGGCGTTACTGGCCACGTGCACGCCGGGGAGCGCGTGCCGGTGGGCTCGCGCGGGCGCGAGAAGAGCGTCATCTACCGGTTCGTGGAGCCGACGGCCGACCCCGACTGGAACTGGGCACGGGACAAGCAACGCGACCGCTGGACTGAGTACCTGGCGGCCGCCGTGCTGCTCAACCACCGTTCGCGGGCGCCTAGCTTCGTCGAGATCTATCTCTGGCCCCTGTTGGGCGAACCGCTCAAGGTCGATACCACGACGAGCAACTTCGTCGCCGAGCGCCTCGGTCGTGTGAGCGCGCGGGCGGCCGAGGCCATGGCCCGCTTCCGCACGGGGGACGTGACGCCCAGCCCGGGATTCCATTGCCGCGACTGCCCCGTGTTCGACGTCTGCCGGGTAGGTCAGCGGACGTGAGGGTACGGGTCGCCTCCGCGGGCACCGGCAAGACCACCAGCCTGGTCAAGCGTTACCTCGAACTCATCGAGGAGGGCGTGCCGTTGAGGCGGGTCGCCGGCGTGACGTTCACGCGCGCGGCCGCCCGCCACGCGCTGGCGCAGCTCAGCGGCGGCCGCGCGCGTGGCGGGCGGCCTGCGGGAGGTGCTGAGCGACGGCAGCTACCTCGCTGGGCTGCACGTCCCTGGCTCGGAGGGGCTCGCGCCGTACCGGGCGGCGGCCCGCGAGCTGGGTGGCACCACCATCACGACCATCCACGGTTTCATGCGCGCCGGTCTCAAGCTCAACGCGCCCCTGCTCGGCTTCGACCCGAACTTCACGATGCTCGCCGAGTGGGAGGCAGCCGCGCTGTTCGAAGAGGAGCTGGCCTCGGTCCGGCTACTCGCCACCGACCCCGACCACGACCTCCATCACGCGCTCGTCATCGCCGGTGAGGACGTTGTTCCGCTGGCCATGGAGCTGTTCGGCAAGCGCTCGCTTGCTGAGGACCTGGCGTTCCCAACCGAGCCGCTCTCCACAGCGCTCGGACTGCTCTTCCAGGAGGCTAGGAATCGTCTGCTCAGGCGGCTCGGCGGCGGCGCCATGGGCCCCGGCGAGGTCGAGCGGGCGGCGCTGCGGCTGTTCCGCACGCCGACCACCCGCAGGCGGCTCGCGAAGCGGTTCCCAGTCGTGCTGGTCGACGAGTACCAGGACGTCAACCCACTCCAGGGCCGCTTCTTCGAGCTGTTGGCCGAAGCCGGCGTGCGGCTGGAAGTGGTGGGCGACCCGAAGCAGTCGATATACGGCTTCCGCAGCGCCGACGTCGGCGTGTTCCGTCGCGCCCTCGACGCCGCCGAGGGCACCGACGCGCTGCTCGAGCCGCTGAAGGAGTCGCGGCGCCATTCGCGGGCGCTGGTGGCGTTCCTCAACGGGCTAACCACCAGCCTGGCGGCCGACGGCCTCGGCTTCCAACCGCGGGAGGCTCCGCTGGTGAGCGCCGCGGGCGATCAGGCGAAGGTGGCGGGCAGCGTGCGCCTGCTGGTGGCGCATGGCGACGTCAACCACGGCGCCATGCGACAGTTCGAGGCCGACATGCTGGCGACTGCCCTGGAGGCCGCTCACGAAGAGCAGGGCGTCGCCTACGACGGCATGGCGGTAGTGGCGCGCACCAACTGGTTGCTCGGGCTCGTCGAGCGGGCGCTGCAGGCGCGGTCGATCCCGAGCCTGATGCTGCGCGGCAGCGGGCTATTCGACCGCCAGGAGGTTCGCGACGTCAGGCACGCCTTGCAGGTCGACGAGGCTGAGCGCCGCGTAAGGGCTCCTGAGGAACGCCGTGAAGCTCGGGCCGGAGGGTTGTACGCCGACCTGCAAGGCGTGCCTGACGTCGCGAACCTCCTGGCGGTCGAATAGCCCGCTGCCGCGCAGCATCAGGCTCGGG
>DASROV010000463.1:0-2952 GCA_035646755.1 Trueperaceae bacterium
TACCTCAGCATCGCCCGCTTCAACGACTTCGGTTTCGTCGGCTGGCGCAACTTCAGGGCCATCGTCGCCTCGGCCCCGCAGGCCTTGATCCCGGTCTTCACCTGGAACATCACCTTCGCGTTCCTCACGGTGTTGCTCAACACCGTAGCGGGCGTGTTCCTGGCGGTGCTGCTCAACAACAAGTCGCTGCGCTTCCGCAACCTCTACCGCACGCTGCTCATAGTCCCATGGGCGTTGCCGAGCGTGATCACCATTCAGGTCTGGAAGGGCTTCCTTAACCAGAACTTCGGCGCCATCAACCGCCTGCTCGCCTTGCTCGACATCAGTCCCGAGCCGATCAACTGGCTGCTTGGCAGCCACTACGCCGCCAAGGCGGCCCTGCTGCTTGTCAACTTGTGGCTGGGTCTGCCGTTCCTGATGACGGCGACACTCGGCGCGCTGGCCGCGATCCCCGACGACGTCTACGAGGCCGCTCGCATCGACGGCGCCAACGCCTGGCAGGCGTTCTGGGGCGTCACGGGCCCGCTGCTGCGCAGCGCCCTTGTCCCCATCACGCTTAGCGGCTTCGCCTTCAACTTCAACAACTTCAACGTCATCTTCCTGCTCACCGACGGCGGTCCGGCCGTACCCTGGGGCACGGCCACGGCCCGAGGTACCGACATCCTCATCAGCTGGGCCTACAACGAGTCGTTCCGTAGCCAGGGCGGCTACGCCTACGGGCTTGGCTCGGCCATCTCCCTGATCATCTTCGTGATCACCTTGGCGGTGAGCCTGATGAACTTCAGGGTCACCGGGGCGCTGAAGGACGAGGTCGGCTGATGCTGCGCGGCTCTAGGGTCCACTACCTCTCGATGATCGCCGTCGCGGTACTCGCCGCGGCGGGGGTCATCGCCATTATCGTCACCGCGCCCGAACCGATAGTGCGCGACCGGATGCTGGTAATACCCGGCGGCTGGCAGCGCTTCCTGGGCATCTTCGCCCTCGTGTGCGGCGGCATCGCCGCGCTCGCCTACCTCTACGGCCTCGCCACTCGTCCCCTGCGGGCCGGCCGTTACGCGCTTACCGCGGGCACCCACGTGTTCATGTGGGTCGTCATCGTCCTGGTGTTCTACCCCGTTGTCTACCTGTTCGCGGTGTCGTTCAACCGCAACAACACGCTCGCCGGCGCGCTGCCCCGGGAGGGCAACCTGCTTGTGCGCTCTGGCGTGATACCCGATCCCGCCGACATCTCTACCATCCAGTACACCAAGGTGCTGCAGGAGTTCCACGTGCTCTGGTACCAGTGGATCCTCGTCGCCGTGCTGGGGCTGGCCGTTGTCGCCCTGGTGTCGTCGGCGCTGGTCGCCCGCCGCGGGCGGGTTTCGGCGGCGCGCCTCGACGACTGGCGCCGCCTGCTCGGTTGGACGGTGCTCGGCTCCGCGGCGCTGCTCATCGTCTCGGTCCACCCCGGCCAGTTCTACGGCGTCGGCTCCCAGGGCCGGATCACGCCGGCGAGCATCGGCGGGATGGTGCCGCTCTACATCCGCAACACGCTGTTGGTGTCGGGCACCACCGGGCTCATGGCGGTGATGCTGGCCACGCCGGCGGGCTACGCCTTCTCGCGGCTGAGGTTCGAGGGGCGCTACTCAACGCTGCTCACGTTCGTGTTCGTGCAGATGTTCCCGACGTTCATGGCGCTCGTCGCGATCTTCTACCTGATGAGCCGGCTCGACCTGCTCAACACCTTCACCGGCCTCATCCTCGCCTACTCCGGCGGCGCAATCGCCTTCTCGACCTGGATCTTCAAGGGCTACCTCGACTCGATAAGCCCGGCGCTTGAGGAGTCGGCGATGGTCGACGGCGCCACCAGGTTCGGAGCGTTCGTGCGGGTGATCCTACCGGTGAGCATCCCGATGCTGCTGTTCATCTTCCTCAACCAGTTCATCGGGACCTACAGCGAGTTCATCCTCGCCAACACACTGCTCGTCGGACAGGAGCTGTGGACGGTGGGGGTCGGCCTGAGGAACTTCTCGACCAACCAGTTCGCCACGCAGTGGGGCGCGATGGCCGCAGCCGCGGTGCTCGGCAGCATCCCCATCCTCGCGATCTTCTACTCGTTCCAGGACTCGCTTACCGGACAGCACACGGCCGGCAGCGTGAAGGGCTGACCATGGTGACCGAACCGGGCGGTGACGATGCGCTTCCACAGCGCCCCAACGCGCAAGGCGCCTCCTCTCTCCTTGGCTTCGGCACGCAGGTGGTGCTCGACGGGCGCGCCGCGGCGGCCGAGGCGATAGCCTCGCGCGAGCGAGTGACGGCGTTCGTCTCGAACCTCATCGACCAGATCGAGCCGGCCAACGGCGGCCACGCAGGCGGGCAACACGAAGGCGAGCAAGGCGGCACGACCTCACGCCTGCTCGGCGCCGCCGGCCAGGCCAGCCCCGGCGTGAGCGCGGTAGTTACCCGCGGCGAGACCGCCGTTATGCTTCACACCTTCAGTGACGTCGGGCGGCTGACGTTGCGACTTGTCTCGGCCCGCTCGGTGCCGGTCGACCTCGTCATAAGAGCGTTCAAGGCCGGCTTCACGGTGGGGCGCTACCAGAGTCACGTGACCAGTCGTTTCCGGGCCTTCCCATCCGACGGTGACGAGCTCGAGCGCTTCCTGGTCGGCGAGCGCGCGTACGCCTGCCTGCGCCTCGACGAGCCACTGGCGCCGTGAGCGAATCCTCCCGGCGCTTCGTGCTCGCGCTAGATCAGGGGACCACCAGCTCGCGGGCGATGATCTTCGACGAGCGCGGGCGGGTGCTGGCGCTGGCGCAGAAGGAGTTCGCGCAGCACTATCCGCAGTCGGGTTGGGTGGAGCATGACCCGCTCGAGATCTGGTCAACGCAGATGGGCGTAGCGGCCGAAGCCCTTAGCCACGCCGGGCTGCGGGCTGCCGACCTCGCCGCGGTCGGCAGCCCGCAGCCCGGC
>DASROV010000464.1:0-12715 GCA_035646755.1 Trueperaceae bacterium
GGCCGCTACCTCAAGCGTTACGCCGTCAAGCTGTTCGTCGAGGGTCTTTCGGTCCCGGTATCGCTGCCCAACCGGCTCACCGGCGAGGACCTCATGCACGAGATCAAGGGCAAGATCGACCCCGCGGCGGTCGCCGCCAAGGTGCTCGAGCTGCTCGCCGACGAGGCGGGGCTTGAGCGGACGCGCGAACGCCTGAAGGCGACGATGCCGGGGCCGGGGGCGGCCGCTGAGTTGGTGAGGACGGTCAGCCGCCACGCGGGCCTCGATGGCCACTGAGGGTAGCCCGCTGACCGCGGCCCGCCTCCTGTGGCCGCGCTCGACCAGCGCCCTGCTTGGCGCGGCGGCCGCGCTCGTCAACGCCGTGCTACGCGTTGCCATTGTGCCCGTGTTCGTCACCCCACTGTTCGATGACGTGCTGCGTACCGCCGACGCGGGGGCGCTGCCCGGCGTGTTATGGCGCGCCGGGGCTGTGGCGCTGGCGGGCAGCCTGGCGTTGTGGGCCCAGGACGCCCTGCTCGGGCGCGCCGCCGCCATGAGCGCGGCCGCGGCGCGCACGCGGCTCTACGACCGCCTGCTGGCGTTGCCTCCCGGCGCCCTGCCCGGCAGCAGCGGTGGCTTGGCCAGCCGCGTACTTACTGACTTGCGCGAGGTCGAGAACTACGTCCGTTACGGACTCGGCTCGCTCATCGCCGAGAGCGTGACGCTGCTGGCGATCTTCGTGCTGCTGTTCGCCGCCGACGCCGGCACCGCCGCCGTGCTGGCCCTGTTGGTGATTCCCGTGGCCTTAGTGCTGCGGCTGTTCGGCCGCTCCTTGCAGCGCGTGTCGACGGGCTCGCTGGAAGGCACCGAGGCGCTCGGCAAGCACCTCCAGGAGGGCTTGAAGCACCACGAGACGGTCGTCGCCTTCGGTGCCAGGCGCTTCATGCTCGAGCGGCTCGAGCGCGACAACCGCGCCACCGCGAATGCCATGGCTCGGCGCAGCCTGTTGGCGGGCGCGCAGGTGCCGTTGGCGCAGGTGATGCTCTTCGCCGCCGCCGGTGCCCTCGTCTACTTCCTGGTCGGCGGGGTGCAGCGCGGCGAGCTCAGCGTCGGCCAGGTGGTGTCGTTCCTTACGCTGGTGGCGCTGGCGGCCACGCCGTCGCAGCTGCTGCCGCAGGCGTACGCGCTCTACAAGCAGGCCAGGTCGGCCGCTACCCGCCTGGCGGCCTTGGAGGAGGCAGGTACGGAGGTCGGGGCCCCGCCACCGCAGCCGGTCGCCAGCACCCCACTACGGCCCGCAGGCGGGCCGCGGGGCGACGACGGCGACGGCGGCGACGGCGAGCAGCGGGGCGACGGCGAGCAGCAAGGCGACGACGGCGACAGCGAGCAGCAAGGCGACGACGGTGACAGCGAGCAGCAAGGCGACAGCGGCGACGGCGGACGTGCGGCCGCGGGCCGGCTCTCGGCCCGCGGCCTCGAGGTCGGCTTCGCTGGGCACGTGGTGGTCGAAGGCCTCGACTTCGAGTTCCCCCCGACCGGCCTGGTCGTGGTGGCCGGCCCCAGTGGGAGCGGCAAGACCACCCTGCTGCGCACCATGCTCGGCTTCCTCAAACCCCTGAGCGGGGAGATAAGGCTCGACGGCCGCAGCGTCGGCGAGGTCTCCGATGAGGCGCTGCGCCGCGGCCTGGCCTACGTGCCTCAGGGCTACGAGCTGTTGTCAGGCAGCGTCCGCGACGCGCTCGGCATGGGGCGGCCAGCGGCCGACGACGAGATCTGGCGCGCGCTGACCGCCACCGGCATGGACGGCGTGGTGACCGGCTTGACGGGCGGCCTCGACGCGCAGCTTGGCGAGGACGGAGCCGGCCTCTCGGGCGGGCAGCGCCAGCGCCTGGCGATAGCACGCGCGCTGCTCGGCTCACCCTCGGCGCTGCTGCTCGACGAGCCCACCTCCAACCTCGACGACGCCGCCGAGCGAGGCATCGTCGAGCTGCTGCTCACGCTCGCCAGCGAGCGCCTGGTGGTCGCCGTGGCGCACCGTCCGGCGCTCATCGCGGCCGCCGACCGGGTCCTCGAGCTTGGCAAAAATCGCTCTGTGGAGAGTCGAGCGTGATCTACGACGAGTTCCCGGATCTTTACGACGCGCAGTACCAGAGCTACCGCGACGATTTGCCGTTCTACTTGCGGCTCGCCGATGACGTTGGCCAGCCGGTGCTCGAGCTCGGCGCCGGCACCGGCAGGGTGACGGAGGCGTTGGCGCGGGCAGGCAACGCCGTGGTGGCGCTAGACGCCTCAGCGGCCATGCTGGCGCGCGCCCGCCGGCGGCTGGAGGCGGCGGGCGTCGACGGCCGAGTGGAGCTGCTCGAGGCCGACATGCGCGCGCTCGACCTCGGGCGCCGCTTCCCGCTGGTGATCGCCCCCTTCAACACGCTCATGCACGCCTACAGCCTCGACGACCAGGACCGCACCCTGAAGGGTGTGCGCCAGCACGTCGAGCCGGGCGGCGTCTTCGCCTTCGATCTCTACGTGCCGCGGCTTGGGCAACTGGGGGTGCTGCGCAGCGAGCCGTCGCTGCCCGGCGCGGAGCCGGCGTCGGCGGCCGGCGGCGGACGCACCGACCTGTTCCTCGTGCAGCACGACGACCCCGACCGGCAGCTGCTCAGCAGCACCTACTACCGCGACGCGGTAGCGCAGGACGGCACCCTGAAGCGCACGGTGACCACGTTGCGGCAGCGCTACTTCACGCGCTTCGAGCTCGAGCGTGCTCTGCGCTCAGCTGGCTTCGCGCTCTCGCTGCACGGCGGCTTCGACCGCTCGCGCTTCGATAAGGCGAGCCACCACATGGTGGGCGTTGCCCGACCAATGGCCTGAACGCTCGGCGGCTACTCGGCCAGGTCGCCCGCCATGGCGGCGTCGTAGTTCGCGGCTGCGGCCGCGGCCGCCACACCATGCGCCGGCGTCGCCCCGACGCTCCGCAACGCCGCCTCGAGCGCGTCGCTAAGCAGCAGCAGGTCGAGGCGCCCGGCCCAACCGAGCAGCGAGGGGCGCAGTAGCCGCTCCTTGAGCTCCCCTTCACCGCCCGCGATGTACACCCCGGCGCGGCGCATCGCGGCCACCACCGCCGGCGCGCTGACGTCTTCGGGCGTAAGCAGCGCGGCCAGCGCCGGGCTGGGGCGGCTGGCCAGCGGTGTGAGGTCGAGAGCGGAACCGGCGGCAAGCAGCGCGGCGTTGAGCGCCGCCTTCTCGCGCCAGCGCCGCTCTAGGCCCTGCGCGACGATGATCTCGAGGGCGACGGCCAGGCCGGCCACCAGCGAGGTCGCCGGCGTCCAGGCGGTCTGGCCACCGCGCTGCTTGGCGCGCTCGCGCCTGAGGTCGAGGTAGCCGGTCGGGAGCAGGCCGCTGTCGTTGGCCCAGGCGGCCTCCGAGAGCCAGGCGAACGACAACCCGGGCGGGGTCATCACGCCCTTCTGCGACCCCGAGACGACCGCGTCAAGACCCCACTCGCGCGGCCTCAGCTCGGCGGCGGCGAGGCTGGTGACGGCGTCGGTGATCACCAGCGCACGCGGCCGCACCCGCTTGATCGCCGCGGCCAGGGCGGCGACGTCGTGCAGCATGCCGGTCGAGGTCTCCGAGTGCACGATGCTTACCGCGGCCAGCCGCGGCAGACCCTCGAGCGCGCGCGTGAGGGCCTCCTTGTCGAACTCGGTGCCGGGCGCGGTGGTGAGCTCGCTGACGGCGAAGCCGTAGCGCCGCGCGAGCTGCGACCAGCGCTCCCCGAACCGCCCGGAGACGAGGCTTAGCAGCTCGCCCCCCGCAGGCACGCAGGCCAGCAGCGCGGCTTCGAACGCCGCCGTACCGCTGCCGGTGAGCAGCAGCACGTCGTCACCGGGAACCATGAACACCTCGGCCAGGCGCCGTCGCACCTCGAGCAGCAACCGCTCGAACTCGGGGCTGCGGTGGTGCAAGACCGGCCGCGCCATGGCCTCGAGCACGGCGGGCGCCACCTCGACCGGTCCCGGCGCGAACAGCCGGCCGCGGCCGGCCGGCTCGGCGCTCACAGGTGCGCCAGCCTGAGGGTCTGGATGACGTCGGTCATCGCCCGTAGCACCTCGAGCACCGCCTCCGACGGCGAGGAGTCGAGGGTGAGGATGAACATCGCCAGACCGGCGTCGGACACGCGTGAGAGCTGCATGCTGTTGATGTTCACGCCGGCCTCGCCAAGCACCGTGCCGACACGCCCGACTGCGCCGGGCCGGTCGTAGTTGGTGCACACCAACATCGTGCCTTCGGGCCGAATCTCCAGCGCGTAGCCGTCGATGCTGGTGATGCGCGGGCGACCGGCAAGCACGGTGCCGCCGACGCTGGCCCGACCCTCCTGACTCACCGCCGTCACCGTCACCTGGGTAATGTAGCCACGGCCCCGCGCGGCACGGACCTTCGAGACGCGGATGTCGCGTTCGCGCGCTATCGACGGTGCGTTGATGTAGTTAGGGGGCTCGCTCAAGATCGGCTCGAGCACGCCCTTGAGCACCGCTGTCGCGATCGGGTCGGGGTCGATAGGGTAGTCGCCGGCGAGCTCGATCTCCAGCTCTCGAACACGGCCGTAGCCGAGCTGCGTTACCGCGCGTCCGAGCACTTCGCCCAGCCGCAGGTGATCGCCGAGCGCCTCCATCACGTCGGGCGACAACGCCGGTCCATTCACGATGCCGCGTGAGTAGTCGCCCTTCAGGGCCAGCACGGTGCGCTCCAGGATCTCGGTGCCGACGCGCCCTTGAGCTTCGTACGTGTTGGCACCGAGGTGGGCCGTCAGCACGACGTCGTCGCGGCGCACGAGGGGGTGGTCGGGGCTAGGCGGCTCGAGCGTGTACACGTCGAGGCCGGCCGCGAACAGCTGCCCCGAGTCGAGGGCGGCGGCCAGCGCGGCCTCCTCGACGATGCCGCCGCGCGCTGCGTTAACCACGATGGCCCCGCGCGGCAGGGCGGCGAGTTCGTCGGCCCCGATGATGCCTTTCGTCTCCTCGGTGAGGGGCGTGTGCACGGTGAGGAAGTCCGAACGCGCCAGCATCGCGTGCAGGTCGTCGAACAACTCGACCTTGAACTCGTCGGCGCGGTGGCGCGTGATGTATGGGTCGTAGGCGGCGACGCTCATGCCCAGGCCTTGAGCACGCCTGGCCACGAGCGAGCCGATGCGGCCGAGCCCGACGATGCCGAGCCTGGCGCCGTCGAGCTCGCGGCCGAGGAAGCTGCGATCCCAGTCGCCGTTGCGCACCAGCCGGTCGGAGCGAGCCACGCCCCTGGCCGCTGCCAACATCAGCGACAACGCCAGCTCGGCCGCCGACACGTTGTTGGCCTCCGGGGCGTTGACCACCAGGATGCCGCGGCGGCTGGCGGCCTCGATGTCGATGTTGTCGACCCCGACGCCGCCCCGACCGATGACCTTGAGACGCGGAGCGTGGTTCAGCAACTCTTCGTCGACCTGGGTGCGGCTCCTGGTGATGATCGCGTCGTACTCGCTGACGATCTGCAGAAGGTCCTCACGGCTGATGCCGGCGCGGTCGTCGAGCTGTACGTCGGGGTCGGTTAGGGGGCCAAGCTGAATCGCATCGGTGACCAGTATCCGCGCCATGCCGCGAAACGATAGCACTTCGGCACTGGACGTCCTCAGTGAACGAACCCGGTTACCGACCAGCCGGTCGGAACGGGGAACGAGTCGACGCCGAGCACATCCATGTACAGCTCGCCGCTTAGCCGCAGCAGCATCGTGTTGCCGTCGAGCGCGGCCCGAAGCGCGGTGCTCGCCTCGGCGCTCAGCTCATCGGGTAGCGGATAGAACAGTATGTCGATGCGCGTAGTCTGCCCCGCCGCAATCGGCACTGGGCGCATGTCCTCGTTGGCCACCGGCCAACTGCCGAGCGTGAGCGTGAGGTCCTTACCGTGCAGGAAGTAACCGATGTCCCCTGGATTGTTAGCCTGGAGGACGACCTGGGCCACCGGCACTCCGGGTCGCAGCAGGAAGACGCGGCTGGCAGCCTCATCGAGCCTGAGCAGAGGCGCCTGGACCGTCTGGCGGGCCAACGTCTCGCCCTCAAGCAGCAGCCGTTGACGAGTCTCGAAGGCGTAGCTCGCCGAGCTGAAGCGCAGCGTGCCCTCGATGCGGAACTCCAGCGGGCGGTCGGCGAAGGCCCGCGCCGCGGCCCTCAACAGCTCGTTCTGACCGGCGAGCTCGGCGTGAACGTCGAACGAGATCGGCGCGGTGGCGCCTGGCTCGAGGTACACCTCGGGCGCCAGGGCCCCGCGCAACATCTGGCGGTCCTCGAGGAACACGACGTACGAGATCGCTTCGAGTTTGACGCCGAAATCGTTGGGGTTGCGCACGAGGCTGCCAACCACCATCTCGAGGTCACCCCCGGCCCCCGGCGGGTCGAAGCGCTCGATGCTCGTCTGTCCGGGGACGAGCTCGAACACCGGTGGCAGGATGTCTTGGATCTGCTCGGTGCGACGGATATCGGTGCGTGGCGCGCAGGACGCCAGAGCCAGCGCCGCGATCATCGTCAACGCGGCCAACCGAAGAGAAAACCCGGTAAACGCGGGATGGCGTGAGGCGCGCGTCACCTCAGCAGTCTATCAGCGCCGCGGCCGCCTACCTGGCACGCTCGCCGTCGCGGAGACGCTGGTCTCCCGGTCGGGCGAGGCGGCTCACCGCCGCCATGGCATGCGCGGCAGCTTGGGTCCCGTCATGGGCGGAGGGGCTAACGGCACCAGCATGGCCACCATGAGGATGGTCGCGAGCACGTAGGCGAACGTCGTGATGCTGTCGAGTGCGACGACCGCCTCGGCGAGCTGGGCGTTGTAGATGAGCGCCGGACCGACGAGGTAGATCGCGGCGACAATGGCCGGCATGGCGGCGGCCAGCCACGGCCGGCGGGTCGTGCTCGCTCGGCCGACCAGCATCCCGATCAACATCAGCGCGACGCCCGAACCGGCGAAAGCCAGTGACCAGCCGTCGGGCAGCTCGGCCCGCACGCCGGCGGAGGTAACCCGGAACACATGGTAAATAACTGGCAGATGGGCGATGACGACGAGCAGCCCGAAGCGCCGCCTGCCGAGGACCAGCCTCAGCAAGGCGCCGAGGCCGAGGCCAACGAGAGCCATGAGCGCGCCGAAGCGGACCAGCACCTAGATCACCTCCCTTACCATCACCTTGCTGCTGCGGCGTCGCAGCTCGTCCTTCAGCCGGCCCGCCCAAGTCGCGTCGAGATCAGGATCGGCGGCGAGCATCCGCTGCGCGAGGCCACGGGCCTCTTCTATCACCTCGACGTCGGTGACGAGGTCACCGATGGTCAACTCGGGCAAGCCCGACTGGCGGGTGCCGCGCAGGTCACCGGGGCCGCGCAGCTCGAGGTCGAGCTCGGCGATGGCGAAGCCGTCGGTGTTCTTGGCCATCACCTCCAGCCGCTTCTGCGTCTTGCGACTGCGGTCGCCGGCCACCAGCACGCACCAACTCTCCAGCGACGAGCGCCCCACCCTGCCACGCAGCTGGTGCAGCTGCGAGAGCCCGAAGCGCTCGGCGTTCTCGATGATCATCAGGGTCGCGTTCGGCACGTCAACGCCGACCTCGATGACCGTCGTCGCGACCAGCATGTCGATCTTGTGCGCCCGGAAGCGGGCCATCACGTCCTCCTTCTCGGCCGTTCTCATGCGACCGTGGAGGAGGTCGAGGCGGCAGCTGCTCGGCATTATCGTCCGCAGGTCGAGGACGAGCTCGGTCGTCGCGACGACCTCGTCGAGCGCCTCGCTCTGCTCGATCAACGGCGTCACCACGTAGACTTGGCGGCCCGCTGCGACCTGCTCGGCGGCGAAGCGGTACACCTCGAGGCGCTTGGCGGCGTTCACCAGGCGGGTCTTCACCGGCTCGCGGCCAGGCGGCAACTCGTCGATGACGGTGAGGTCGAGGTCGCCGTAGACGGTGAGCGCCAAGGAGCGCGGGATCGGCGTCGCGCTCATCACCAACACGTCGGTGACGCCCTTCACTAGCGCCCGCCGTTGGGCGACGCCGAAGCGGTGCTCCTCGTCGACTACCGCCAGGCCCAGGTCCTTGAAGGTAACGCCCTCCTGGATGAGCGCGTGGGTGCCGACCACCACGTCGATCTCGCCACTGGCCGCGCGCTGCCTCACGCCGTTCCGTTCGCCGGCGCTCATCGTGCCGGTGAGCAGCTCGGTGCGCACGCCGAGCGGGAAGAGGAAGCCCTGCAGGTTGCTTAGGTGCTGCCGCGCCAGGATGTCGGTCGGCGCCATCAGGGCCGCCTGGGCACCGTTGGCGACGGCGACGTGCATGGCCGCGGCGGCGACCGCGGTCTTGCCCGAGCCGACGTCGCCCTGCAGCAGGCGGGCCATCTGCCGCGGCGCAGCCATGTCGCTGACGATCTCACGCAGGGCGCGACGCTGGGCGGCGGTGAGTTCGAACGGCAGCACGGACTCGAACGCCGCCAGCGTGGCCTCCTCGACGACGAAGCTGCGCCCGGTCCGGCTCGGGTCGCGGCTGCGCAGCACCGCGAGCTCGAAGAACAGGAAGTCGTCGAACTTCAGCCGCCTCATGGCCACCTGCAGATCCGCCTCGTCGACCGGGAAGTGGGCCTGGCGCCAGGCCTTGTCGAGCGAGATGAGGCGGTGGCGTTCGAGCAGGCTGCGCTGCAGATGATCGGGGATTGCCGGCAAGGCGTCGAGCAGCCGCCTCACCGACCGGCGGAGGTAGGCCTGGCTGAGCCCCTGGGTCGTGGGGTAGACCCCGACGATGCGGCCGAAAGACAGCGAGTCGCTGTCGTCGTCGACCTCGAAGCCGCTTACTGTGAGGCTGGCCGAGGCGCCGGCGCGCTTCACCCTGCCGCTGACTATCAGTCGCTGGCCCGGGTACACCTGCTTCTCCAGCCACGGCTGGTTGAACCACACCGCGGTGATGCGCCTGCCGTTGCGGTCGCTCAGCGAGGCCCGCAATACGTGCAGGCCGCGGCGGCTACGGGTTCCTGAGCGGCTCACTACCTCACCGGTAACCGTCGCCGTTGCGTCGTCCTCGAGCGCGGTGAAATCGGGAAGCAGCCGGCGGTCCTCGTAGCGCCGCGGCAGGTTCATGAGCAGGTCACGGTAGGTCTTGAGGCCGACTTCGGCGAGCTTCCTCGCGGCCTGCGCGCCCAAGTCGACGTGGCCAGACGCTAACGCTTCGTCCAGCTGCGAAGGCTCGAGGCCGCCAGCGGAGACCACCACGGTTGACGCCGCGGTGGAGTTGCGCACGGACGCTCCCACCCCGTCAGTGTACTTAAGGCCGGCGCGGGCGGTGGAACTGGACCGCTTTTCAACGAAGCGTTAAGGCGACGCCCACTTGGTTCCTTGCCATCGCATACGAGCCTAGTTATGCTTTGTGGTCTACCACCGCCGTAAGTGCATTTAGACACAGACAAGAAGAACCGCATACTGGCGGGGAAGCGGAAGAGGTCGATATGAGAAGGTTCGCAACCATACTTGGAGCGGTACTGCTAACGGCCAGCCTCGGGCTCGCCGCGGCCCAGGACCTCGGAGGCCGCACGCTCGTCGTCGGCTCCGACACCACCTACCCGCCGTTCGAGACCGTCAACGAAGCCGGGGAGATCGTCGGCTTCGACATCGACGTGCTCACGGCGATCTGCGAACGGGTCAACTGCACCGTCGAGTTCCAGACGACTGCTTGGGACGGCATCTTCCCGGCCCTCGCCAACGGTGAGTTCGACGTCGTCGCTTCAGGAGTGACCATCACGGACGAACGGGACGAGGTCGTCGACTTCACCGACTCCTACTTCTCCGTAGATCAGGCCGTGGCTGTGCGGGTCGAGGACGAGGGCCTCACCCTCGACGACTTCATCGACGGCGACCTCATCTTCGGCGCGCAGCAGGGCACCACCAACGCAATCGTCGCCGAGGACCTCGTCGGTCGTGACCGCGTGCAGCTCTACGACGATTTCAACGCCGCAATCCTGGCGCTGATAAACGGCGACGTCGACGGCGTGCTCATCGACGACGTGGTGGCCGACGAGTTCGTCCAGCAGTACGCAGGCGAGATCGCCGTCGGCATCCGCGCGGTCGAGTCGGGTGACAAGCTCGGCTTCGCGGTACAAGAAGGCGACGCGCTCATAGACGCGCTCAACGCGGGCCTGCAGATGATCATCGACGACGGCACCCTCGACGAGCTCAAGGACAAGTGGTTCTGAGCAGCTGAGGTCACCCCTCCAAGGTGGCCTAAGGCCACCACCAACCTCGAACAGCGGTGCGGCGCTCTAGTTAGGAGCGCCGCACCTCGTCGTGTGAGCGCCCCACCGGCCCCGGGTTAGAGTACTCACGACCTTGAGGAACAGTTCGGCCCAGCCCAGACGCGGTCCACTCGCCAACATCAGGCCGAGCTACGTCATCCTGCTCACCGCGCTGCCGTTCGTCCTCTACCTCTTCCTCACCGCCGAGTCCTACCAGGCCGCACTGCAGTTCCTGTTGCCCGGTGTCGGCGTCACCGCGATGGTCACGGTCCTCGCCTACCTCGCGGCCTCGGCGCTTGGACTGGTGCTGGCCGGCATGCAGCTGCTCGCGCTCGGCCGGCGCACGATTCCATATTGGGTCGGCGGCGGCGTCGTCCTGCTGGCGGCCAGCGTGCTGCTGTTCACGCGCCCGCACGTCGAGTACAGCCTCGTCGGCTCCGACGAGGGACTCGTCGCGATCATCCAGGGCACGCCCATAGGCCTGTCTGACAGGATTCGCGCCGGCGAGTTCGAGGGCGCCGGCGAGGGCAGGCTGTCGATAAGGGCCGTCACCGACGTCGACGCTGCCCTCGACCGCCTCGAGAGCGGCGTCGTCAGCGCCGCGTTCCTGCCTTCGGAGGCGGCCCCAAGCGAACTGCCCGTACTGTGGGTGACGGACTTCCTGCCGCCAGCGTCCAAGGGGCCCGCGGTGCTGCTGTTGGTGTTCGGCGTCGCGGCCTTGGCGCTGGCGTTGGCGTCGTACAGCAGCGGCCATCACCCACTACGGATCGTCTCGGAGTTGTACGTCGACCTATTGCGCGGCATCCCGATGCTGGTGGTCATCCTCTACGTCGGCTTCCCGTTGCAGGGCGCGATCCGTGACGCCACGGGCGGCCTCATCGACATGAATCGGGTGACGCGCGGCATCGTCGGCATCTCGCTTGGTTACGCCGCGTACATGGCCGAGATCTTCAGAGCCGGGATCGAGGCGGTGCCTGGCGGTCAGGTCGAGGCCGCGCGCTCGCTGGGGCTGGGCGGCTGGCAGACGGCTCGCTTCGTGGTGTTGCCCCAAGCCCTGCGCATCGTGGTGCCGCCGCTCGGCAACGAGTTCATCGCGATGCTCAAGGACACCTCGCTGCTCTCAATTCTCTCGGTACGCGACATCACCCAGCGAGCGCGTGAGTTCCAGGCCGCTACCTTCGAGGTCTTCCCGCCGTTCAACACCGTCGCGCTGCTTTACATTGTGCTCACGCTCATGGCCTCGAGCCTCGCCAAGACCGTCGAACGTAGAACCACATGGACACGCTGAACCGCGCGCTTGACCCACGGGCCGACCCACACGAGGGTCCCATCGCCCACGTCAACCTGGCGGCCCTTGCCCACAACGTCCGGCAGGTGAGAAGCCGGCTCACGACCGGCGTCAAGGTGCTGGCGGCGGTGAAGGCCAACGCCTACGGCCATGGCCTGCCCGACACCGCCCTGGCGCTGGAGGCCAACGGCGTCGAGTGGTTCGGCGTCGCCACCCCCTCGGAGGCCATGAGCCTGCGGCGCGGCGGCGTGAGCGGCGGGGTGCTTTTGCTCACGCCCACCCGTGAGCCGGCGGTGGTCTCTCAGCTAGTAGCTGCCGGCGTCTCCCTCGTCGTCAGTGACGGGGCCGCGCTGACCGCGTTGGCGGCCTGCGACCTGCCCAGAACGGCGAAGGTCCAGCTCAAGGTCGACACCGGCATGGGTCGGCTGGGTGTCAGCTGGCGCGAGGCGCCAGCCTTGGCCACCGCCATCGCCGGCGACCGCCGCTTCGAGCTCGAGGGCATCTTCACGCATCTTGCCGCCTCCGACGAAGAGGACCGAACACAAACACTCGCCCAACTTGAGTCGTTCGAACGCGCCCTGGCCGGACTGGAGCGCGCCGGCATCGACCGCGGCCTGCGGCACGTCGCGAACTCCGCCGCGATCGTCGCCTACCCCGAGCATCACTACGACATGGTCCGGCCCGGCATCAGCCTCTACGGCTACTACCCGAGCGCCCACATCGCCGCCCTCGACCCCGGCCTGCGCCAGGTGATGCGCTTCGACGCACCCGTCACCTTCATCAAGAGCGTGGCAGCGGGCTCGTCAGTCTCCTACGGAGGCCTCTGGCACGCGCCTCGGGACACGGGGGTGGACACAGTGGTGGCCACCGTACGGGTCGGCTACGCCGACGGCTACCGGCGTGGCCTTTCCGGCAGGTCCTGGGTCGGCCACGGCGGTGACCGCCTGGAAGTGATCGGGCGGATATGCATGGATCAACTCATGCTCGACGTTACGGGTCACGACCTAGAGGTCGGCGACCGCGTGGTGCTGTGGGGACCGGGCGGGCCATCGGCCGAGGACCTCGCCGAGACCATCGGCACCGTGTCTTACGAGCTGTTGACCGGTGTCGCCGAGCGCGTGCGGCGAAGCTACTCCTGAGCAGCGAGCGGCCCTGCGCTCAGTGAGCCGCCGGCGGC